>DXJL01000038.1 GCA_019057635.1 Candidatus Heimdallarchaeota archaeon | reverse complement strand
CCTTGTAATTCATTGATTTTCGGACTAGGATAATCATCCTTGATTATTAATGGTGATTTTACTTCTTCAAAAACAGCAGCTCTCATATTAATTTCTTCCCGTATTCTTATAATTATTCGGTTTAAATTCCCTAATCTCTCAAATTAGTGATAATTATCGATTCTGCCATTGAGGCGAACGTTTCTCAATAAAAGCTTGTAAACCCTCATTCGCATCAGTTGTTGCCATAAGTTCTTTGAGATAAAGAGTTTCTACTTCGTCTAACTTGGTCTCAAAGTCAGATATTCCTAATTTAATGGCCTTTTTAGAATATTGCAATACAATAGCACTTAATTTGTTAAATCTTTCAAGAAATGTAGATACATCTTGCTCATAAGATTCTAAGGAGAATACTTGATTGACAAGGCCTATTCTGTGTGCTTCTTCCGCATCTATAATCTCTCCTTGTAATATAAGTTCAAATGCTTTTTTCTCTCCAAGTATAGAAGGAAATATGACCGCTGACACGGGAGGAAAGACCCCCACTTTTATTTCTGGATTACCAAATTTCGCTTTCTCTGAAGCTAATACAATATCACAGAAAGCAGCTACCTCACATCCCCCACCATATGCAGCTCCCTTTACACAAGCGACTGTAGGTATTTTCATATGATTTAACCTTTTAAACATTCCATGGAATACTTCTAACATTTTTTTAGCAGTATCCCCCACGTGTTCCCCGACATCGACTCCTGCAGAGAATGCTTTTCCAAAGTGATCAAACACTATCGCTTTGAGAGAATTGTCTTCTAGGAAATCATCAAGCGTCTTATTGATCTGTTTCATCATGTCAATATTTAAAATATTTAATGGGCCGTTGTTAAAGATTATTTTCCCAATAGAATCTCTTTTTTCGACTAAAATTAATTCATCACTCAATTTTTCTTCACCTATGCTTCCGTTTCTCTAATTGCAGATTTATCAGATTATTTTCGATTAAATTCAAGCCAGACCACAATCTTGAATCGTTCTGTTCAACGTGGGTTTAAGGAAAGACCTCTAGCGTTATGAAAAAGTTTAAATTAAGTACTAAGATATGAATTTGATCATTGCTTATATATAATTTCAACATTTCGAGACAAATGATTAAAGATATTGAATCCTTTTACTATTATGAACAAGTAATTTATATGCATTTATTCTACTATTGAGATAGTACTATGAAATCTGTAAGCGAAATTGTTAAAGAATTCAGCAGCTTATCTCCAAAGATTCAAGTTCTGACGGATATTGAAGATCGATATGTTTACTCTTTTGAAAACATTTATACAAGATCAATTCATCCAATGTTTGACATTGTGGTAAGGGATAATGAATCTGAAATTTCTACTATATTATTAAATTGGGAGAAAGAAAAAAATGTCGAAATAATCAGAAAAAGTACACCAGATTCATTCCCATTAAGTAATCCTTCAAAAATCTCTATATTGCTAGATAATACAAAAATCCCTGAAATTAGTCGCTTATCAGAGAAACCAACCAATATCAAGGAATTAATTATACGTAAGATACAGAAAAATCCGCATAGTGTCCAAAATAACATTACATCAGCAATACAGACATTGTTTTCAGAGAGTAGCTTAACTAAATGCTTATTTAATAACACCATTGGTAGTTATTGTACAATTACTCGTTCTTATGACGGAGTTGAAACATGGTCGGCTAAGGGGAGGATGCTATTGATTAGAGGATTACTTAAAGGAGAATTAGAAATTTCAAAAAAAATTATTGATGTTTTATATACTTGTAGTGAGTGCGGTAACTGTTTTAGCGAGTGTTTTAAGCATTCAGACTTTCACAAAGCAATTGTTCATACAAGGAATATGATTGCAGAAAAAAATTTAGCTCCTAGCATATTTTATACAACCTCTTCAAACATATCAAAAACTGGAGACCCAGCCGCAACTCCACATGAAAAACGCTTCGCATGGTTAAATGATATCTCTGATAGAAACTTCTCAGAAAAACCAGACATTCTTTATTGGGTTGGATGTATGGTATCAAGTCGTACTCCTAAAACCGCCATAGCATTTTATAATATTTTAAAAGCGGTTCAAGCTAACTTTACAACGCTAGGGGAAGATGAAGGATGTTGTGGGTATGTTTTGTTTTCATCAGGTCTGTGGAATGAAGCAAAAATAATTGCAAAGGAAATTATTCAAAAAATTGAAAAAACAGGGGTTAACACGGTAATTACTCCCTGTGCAGGATGTTTTTACACCTTCACGAAGCTTTTTCCAGAGATATTCAATCTTGATCTGCCGTGTAAAGTTTTTCACTCAACACAATATATCGAAAACGAAATTAAAAAGAAGAAATTGAAGTTTAATCCCTTAAATGCAAAAATCACGTACCACGATCCATGTTCTCTTGGTAGACACAGTGGTGTCTATCATGCACCTCGTAAAATCTTGAAAATGATACCAAATCTTCAACTAACCGAAATGATGTTCAATAGATCTCAAGCACGATGTTGTGGCGGAGGGGGCGGATTATGGAATTTTAATTATCAGATAAGTATGGATATTGCTTCTAATAGATTATATGATGACTTTTCACCTTTAAATATAGATATGTTGACAACAGCATGTCCTCTTTGTCAAATGAACTTTCGTATTACTGCAAAAAGAAAATCGATACCAATAAAAGTTAGTGATATTACAGAAATCGTCGGATCTGCATTGAAAAAGACTCATGAGTAATATTAAGTCGCTGCTAACAATTTTTGCATTAATTCAGAAAATCTTTGAGCGGCAGCTTTGCGTTTATGAAAATTAATTGTGGTTCCCTCAATGTACTGAAGAGCTTTCGGTTCGCAATTCTTAACACATAACGGATCTCCATCACAAAGATCACACTTCTTAATTTTTCCGTCTTTACCTATAACAACTCCACCAAAGGGACAATGTGTAACACAAAGTTTACACCCGACACATAGATCATAGTCAATCAGAATAGCTCCAGTATTTTCATCCTTAAATACTGCCCCCATTGGACAAACAGTTTCACAAATTGGATCTTCACACTGCTGACAAACCATGGGTATGTATAAACCTGAACTTTCCCATTTGATCACTTGAATTCGTGCATAAGTTGGATTACAAACTTTTTCGTGGTGAAGGGAGCAAACTGTTTCACAAATCCGACACCCAGAACATTTTTCCGGGTTTATAAATAAAAATTTCTGCATCCTGAAATTCTCCATTCTAGCTATTCATTGAATATTTATTTTCTAATCCAAGCCTCTTAAGCGTTTCTTCAGAAGGAACTCCATTATTATCCCATCCATGGAGGGAATAGTATTCATCAATCATAGTATTGAATCTTCCTTTCTCAATCTTCTTTCCTTTGATTATAGGAAGTCCTAAGGTTGTTGGTTCTTTAAAGAATCTTTCAGGTAGCTTATCGTCTTTTCTGGAAAATCCTTCGCGATTGTTAAACATTCGCTCTGTTGTTATTATCCTTTCGCCGATTTCCATAAGCTCAGGTTTTGAAATCTTTAGAGCAGAAGTATACTCAATAAGTTTAGAAAATTCTTCGAATTTGGGGGCATGTACAGCACAAAAAACAGTCTGAAATTTACATATACCAATTGAATCTGTGACTGCATATAAAAGTTCCTGCCACCAGACCATACGGCTTTTTCCCTCATATGAAGTATAATCTGAAGACATTGGTGCCCCATAAATCTCTTCCAAGAGTTCTTCTGGAAGTCCATAAAGATCTATGGCGGGACGACTTCTCAAGTGCTCCGCACCTCGTGTGGAAGTTGCGATACCCAATGCTAAACTTGGTGTAGGACGTTCATCGGAATGTAAATTACTCATGCCTTTAATTTGCATGGCATAATACTCTGATTCCTTCCCTATTTTTGCTATTGCTGGTAGAAAACCATCAGCAAGTATGTTCCCTAAATCACCCTCTCTTTTACTGATTCTTTTGATGAGCTCAAAAACAGCCTCTTCATTCCCCCATTCAAGATTTAAGCCATCGGTTAATTTTTCTGAAAGTAAACCTTTCTCATTAAGCTCCATAACCCAAGCTATGATCCCACCAACTTCTAGTGTATCAATACCATACTTATTCACAAGATGATTACCAACTAGAACGGTTTCCATTTTTTTACAGCCAACCATGGTACCAAATGCTCCAAGAGAGGTGTATTCTGGACCTTCACCAAAAAGAGGGGCATACGGGCCATCTTTTAGTACATATCGATGACGACAATGGACACTACATCCATAACAGCCAGACATTCCAATTGTATATTCGTCCATTACTTCAGGCTCTAAATTTTCACCATCCTCGAGAAGATTTAGCTGGAAATTTCGTGTTCTAATTAATCCAGTAGTATTTGTATTACTATAAATTATGAGTGTTCCCCATTTTGATTGGGCGCTTGCCCATCGTGATCCTGTGATTTGATTATTCATTTCTGAACAATAATCTAGTAATTTGTCAGGATAGGCAAACTCTACATCCAATGTTCCTCGTGTAGCGATTGCTTTCAAATTCTTTGAGCCCATAACGCATCCCATCCCTGTTCTGCCAGCTGCGTTTTTCATACCAGTCCTTACATTCGCATATCTAACAAGGTTTTCTCCTGCCTTACCTATTACTAAACTCTTTATCTGTTCATCATTGTGGTCGGAACGGATTTGATCTTGAGTTTCAAAGGTATCTTTCCCCCATAAATGGGTTGCATCTTGAATTGTTACTTCTCCATCATGGATCCAAATATAACTTGGTTTTTCAGCTTTCCCAGTTACCATCAAATGATCAAAACCTGCAAATCTCAATTCAGGAGCAAAAAAACCTCCAATATTAGAATCACCAACTGCACCAGTCAAAGGTGACTTTGCTGCAATGTCACATCTCCCAGCACCGAGAGCTGGAATTCCAGTAAGTATGCCAGTTCCTATAAATAAAGCATTTTCAGGGCCTAAAGGGTCAATTCCAGGTTTAATGTATTGATATAGGTAGTACATATTAAGCCCTCTCCCTCCTAGGAATTGTTTCCGAAGGGATTTAGAGATTTTTTTAGTCTGTACCTTCCCAGAGGTTAGATTAATATGCGCGATTTTCCTATTCCAAACCATAGTAAAAACCTTTAACGATTTATTTTGCTAAACCACGAATCTTTGGTTGATCTGGCTTTGGCCAAGATATTCTATATTGAGTATTACATTGAGGGCATTCAGCTTTTTCACTATTTAGTTGAACTTGAAAGCGTTTCAAACAATTTAAACATCTGACTTCATTCATTGTAACAACACCTGTTTAACCGCCACCTACAGGAAGACTGAATATCAAAACATCTTTATCTTTAATTTTCTCATCAATATCTCTGATTCCTTTTCCATTCAACATTATAAGAATATCGCTAGAAATTTTACCTGTTTGAGAGTTAATTACGTTGTTAAAATCATTACCGTACTTTTTCACTAAACGTGTTAAAATTCTTTCAAAAGTACAATCCTCATTAATTTCTTCAATGATTTTCCTCTTTTTTGTGATTTCTCTGAAAGTTGCAGTAAAGATGATTTCAATACTCTCTTTCATCATAATTCTCAGTCTCGATCAAACAATCATTAAACCTATGTTTAGTATTCTTCAATTTTTCCCAACTATATTTTTTTGGGTCCATTGATTATGAGTTTATAATATTATCACATAGTGAACTCTTAGCAGCCACAAGGCATATATATAGTAATACCAACTAAAGAATAAAAAGATCTTGGAGGGTTCCTATATAATAAACGTTCCTGACAAACGACCGAAACGTATAATAAAAGTGGTGAATGATGTGGTTGAGCCAGTAGAAGAGCTACCATCAGAATTGAAAGTTACTGGATTTGAAATGATTGAACGTGAGGTGAAACAAAGTGGAAATACGGGCCGTGTCTATTTACCAAAGAATTGGATTGGATCTACAGTCAAAATTATACGTGTTTCGAAGAGAAAATGAGTATCAGGACAGGCCAAGGAGTAATGGCTAAAATATCAAGAGATGATTATTATGAACCCATGGGAAGAAATCACTATTAGGAAATTGAAAGAATCAGACATCGCTTCAATTGCCTCACTTGATGAGCTCATTTCAGGGATATCCCGACCTGAAATGTGGAAAAGTGAAATCCAACATTATCTTAAAAACAACAGTATTGGTCTTGTTGCTGAAATTCAGGAGCAGGTAATAGGATTTATGATTGGAACAATCCATCCTTGGCTATTTGGTATCGAAAACGGAGGATGGATCGAGATTCTTGGAGTTGATCCAAAGCACACTGCTAAGGGAGTAGGAAAAAAACTTGGAGAGAAGCTTCTAGAAGATTTCAAATCACGAGGGATAAAAGTTGTTCACACAACAGTCGAGTGGACATCCAGTGATTTACTTGAATTTTTTCATACACTTGGAATGACCAAAAGCGACTACATTACTTTAATGAAGGAATTATGAAAGAAAACATGACCAAACCGAATAAAACGGAAAGTATGTGTATATGATGGATTTATTGATCTAAAGGTGTTTAAATCATGCAACTTGTACAAGAAGAAGAAAATTTAACCTTCAACCAATTCAAGGATTGGTACGAAAATCGCCATGAGTATGCAAAGGCTTGGAAAGAACGCACTGGGGGAAAGGTGATAGGATATTTCTGTACCTACGTACCCGAAGAGATTCTTTATGCCGCAAATATACTTCCAGTCCGTATTTTAGGAAGTCATGAACCACAGGATGTTACAGAACCACACATTTTCGCGATGTTCTGTCCATTTTGTCGTGATTGCCTTGCACAGGGATTGAAAGGCCGTTTTGACTATCTAGATGGAATCATGATTGCTCAAAGCTGTCTTCACATTAGACAGGCATATACAAGCTGGGATCTCCATATTCCCACAGATTATAGTTACTATTTACCTCATCCAATGCATGTCCAGAGTCCTCATGCTATTCCTTACCTAAAAGAAGAGTTGATTCAATTCAAAAAATCTCTAGAAAAATGGATTGGTCATCTTATCACTGATAAGGACTTAAAAAGTGGTATTGAACTAATGAACAAAAATCGACGCTTGATGAACCAAGTGTATGAGCTTAGAAAAGAACCCAACCCACCTCTTACAGGATTAGAAGCAATGTATATGGTAGTATCAAGTCAAATGATAGATAAGGAAGAACATAACCGTGAGTTGGAGTTACTTCTTCAAAAGCTACCTTCACGCGATATAGGTGATCCTGGGGAAAGGCTAATTATCATAGGGTCTGAAGATGACGATACAGAGTTTATGAAAATGGTTGAATCGCTAGGAGCAACTTTTGTAACTGATGATCATTGTACAGGTACCCGCTATTTCCAAAAGGAAGTAGGTTCATCTAGAGATTTAATGAGCGCAATAGCAGAACGATATGTGAAACGTGTGCCATGTCCAAGCAAAGATTGGCCAAATCGTACTAGACTTGATCACATTTTACAACTAACAAAAGAATATGATGTACAAGGCGCAATTTTAATTCAACAGAAATTTTGTGATCCACACGAATTGGATACACCCGCAATAAAAGAAAAACTAGAAGATAAGGGAATTGCAACTTTATTCCTTGAGTTTGATGTTACTGTACCAATTGGTCAATTCAAAACCCGCGTCGAGGCATTTCTTGAAATATTACGAGAGGAGGATTTATTTTAGGAGGAAATATGATGAGTAAAGCAAAATACCCATTTGAGAGATTGAAAAGCTGGGGAAAAGCGAAGACTCTACGTGAGAATTATTATAGAGACTTCGCAGAAGCCCATGATAAGGGTGGAATACGCTGGGCTGGAGGGGCTTGGTCTTTCGATGCTATTCCTTCCGGATTGGGTGAAGATGTATGGTGCTTAACAGGGGAGCCTTATGGCGCAACTGTTGCTTTTAATAAAGAATTAGCTTTAGAATGTCAAGAAGCTATTGAAACCAAAGGATATGCAAGAGATCTATGTTCATATATGCGAAATTATTGGGGATCGATTATTCTAAACAAATACGCCTGGCCACAATTCTCAAAGGAATTTCCAAAGCCTGATTTTATGTGGCAAGATCACATATGTTGCTCACATGCTAAATGGTATCAGGTTGCTAGTGATCTTGAAGGAGGGATTCCCATGTTTAGCATTGATGTATCAGTGGGCCCTTATGAAGAACTAACCGAAAGTAGAATCAATTATATTGTAGGACAAATGCATGATGGAATAAAATGGCTCAAAAAACAAACTGGTAGAGACTACGATGATGAACTCCTCATCAAAGCAGTTCACAACGAATTTCGGAGTTGTCATTACTGGGCAGCTATTTGTGAGCTTAATAAAACAATACCTGCACCGTTAGATGAAAAAACAATGTATGCTTTATACGTTCTAGGTACATTAAGAAAATCTTCACAGTGGACTGCCGATTTCTACGAGAAAGAGCTATATCCTGAAGTTAAAAGTCGTGTAGAACGAGGAATTGCTGCTGTAGAAAACGAACAATGTCGTATTATGACCGATACCCAACCTCCATGGGCATTCCTTAAAGTTTTCCGGTATATGGAGAAATATGGTTGTGTATCAATAGGAAGTCTTTATACTTTCTCACTCATTGGATTGTGGGAAGATAAGGAAGATGGGACATGGGGTCCAAAAGCTATTCCTGAAATTGAGATTACAAATCGCGATGAAGCCTTACGAGCTCTTGCAAAGTGGAATTTAAGTAAACCTGAATGGCAGCATTTCTATCACCCACAATTGAAATCTGAAATGATGATTCGGATTGCACGGGAATGGAAGCTTGACGGAGTTCTTTTGCACTTTAATAGGGGTTGTGAAGGGTTAAGCCTTGGAATTGCAGAAAATCGCTTGGCTATTCAGAAAGCTGGGTTTCCAGTAATGCCATTTGAAGGGAATATGGGGGATGAAAGAGAATTCGATCTTACAAGAACAATGGTTCGGATAGATGCATTCATGGAAAGCCTTGGAATGAAGAAGTTAGTAGATTAAATATGGTGAATTCTTATGACAGTAATTGGAATTGATTTAGGAGCAAAAAATACGAAAGTAGTGATTCTAAGGAGTAGTGAAATTCTTGCAACCTCCTCGGTTCTGAGTGGGTTTGACCAACAATCTTCTGCTGAAGAAGCAGTAAATGAAGCATTGAATAAAGCTAAAATAACTCGAGAGGACATTAAACACATTACTGCAACAGGAGCTGGAATGGATGCTATTACTTTTGCAAACGATACAGTTACTGAAATCAGTGCAAGTGCACGTGGAATCTCGAAAGTTTTTCCTTCCGTACGTACTGTGATCGATATAGGTGCAGAAGAAGGAAGGGCAATTCGCTTAAATGAGAACGGAAAAATAATTGATTTTGGAATAAATGAGAAATGTGCTGCTGGCGCGGGCGCATTCACCGAAGCTATGGCGAGAGCTTTGGAAGTAGAGTTAGAAAAGATGGGAGAAATGTCTTTAAAGTCCACAAAGGCAGTACCCATGAATGCACAATGTACAATCTTCGCAGAATCAGAAGTAGTGTCCTTAATTCACCAAAATACTCCGAGAGAAGATATTATAAGAGCAGTTCATGATGCGATCGCTGATCGGATCACTAGCATGACTCGTAGAGTGGGGATTGAGAAAGACGTAGCTCTAGTTGGAGGTGTAGCAAACAACATAGGGTTTGTTGATTCAATGAAACGAAACCTAGGATTCGATCTTTTAATTCCTAAGGATCCAATTGTGCCAGAATTTATTTCAGCTTATGGAGCTGCTCTCGTAGCTCAAGATACGATGAATGGAGGATAAAATAATTGGCTAATTCAGAAAGTAAAGAATATTGGAGATGGACTGAATCACGTTGGACCAATCCAGATCTAGATTGGAAAAATGGAGAGATAATTTCCGCTGGGGTAGATGTAGGGTCAGTTAGTACTCAATCAGTTGTAATGGTGGATGGAGAAATTTATTGCTATGCCAATATGAGAACTGGAAGTGATAGTCCTGATAGCGCAAATAAGTCAATGAAATGGGCATTAGATGGTACAGAACTCCCCTTAGATAACATAGAATACGCTGTCGGAACTGGATATGGCCGTGTAAATGTTCCTTTCGCAAAAAGAGCCATTACGGAGATAGCGTGTCATGCACGTGGTGCTAACTTTATGTACGGACCAACTATCCGTACAGTATTAGACATGGGAGGTCAAGATTGTAAAGCAATACGATGTGACCACCGTGGTAAGGTTACTGCATTTCTAATGAATGATAAATGTGCTGCGGGGACTGGAAGAGGGATGGAAGTGTTTGCAGATCTTCTTCAGGTACATATTAATGAAGTAGGTCAGATGTCACTAGTAGATGAAGAACCAGAACCAGTGAGTAGCACTTGTGTTGTTTTTGCCAAATCTGAAGCGGTAGCTTTATTGCGAAAAGGATGGTCTAAAGATAATGTCTTAGCTGCTTATTGTGGAGCGATGGCACATCGTGTAGTAACCCTTCTTGAACGACTTGGTGTAGAAGATGATTTTGCTATTACTGGAGGAATTGCTAAGAATATTGGTGTCGTTTCACGAATTGAGAAGGAGTTGAAAGTGACAGCTCCAGAACCGAGTATTGATCCACAACTTGCAGGCGCAATTGGTGGTGCCTTATTTGGGAAAGCTTTGGTCGAAAAGGCGAGTAAAAAGTAGTTTAAAGCTGATTACTATTTTCAATGAAGTGAGTGTAAGATGAAAGCAAATTATGGCTATAAAGATGGTTCAGGAGAATTTTATATTACTATCGATACCGAACTCTGCGATGGGTGTACTAGATGCGTTGAAGCCTGTCCTGAAAAAGTTTTAGAGGTAGTTGAAAACGAATTAGATCCTCTAGCAGAGGAACTTGTCGCAAGAGTCACTGATGAACATCGAAAGAAAATTAAATATTCCTGTGCCCCTTGTAAACCTACTACTGGACCAATAAATCTGCCTTGTGTTCAAAGCTGTGAACCTGGTGCTATTTCCCATTCATGGTAAGATATTTCCTCATTAATATGATTTTAACAATGTTTCTACCTAGCAGAGAAAGAAATTATTATTCTGGGAGTAAAGGAAATGGAAAAAGTCAATCTCACGATAAATGGTGTGGATTTTTCTGTAGAAAAGGGAATATCAATACTGGAAGCAGCAGAAGTTTCTGAAATCTATATACCACGACTTTGTACACATCCTGACTTATCATCTGCTCAAGGAATGAAACCAGTAGAATCTGTGTACCAAGGTACGGTACAGTACAAAAATGATAATTCCTTGCAAGAACATGAGGGGTGTCAACTTTGTATAGTGAAAATAGAAGGAGAAGAAGAGCTAGTAACATCATGTAACAGAATGACAGAAGAAAATTTGAAGATTTGGACTGATACCTCCGATATCAAAGATTATCGGAGAGAGAAAATGAAGAATATTCTCTCAAAACACCGTCATGCCTGTTTAACTTGTGCTCAACAGAAAGGATGTAGTCGTGAACCTTGTTCAACAAATGTTCCAGTAGAAGAACGATGTTGTCCAGAATTTGGACGATGCGAATTGCAAAAAGTTGCTGAATACATTGGAATCAGAGAAGATACGCCACGTTATATACCCCAGGAATTTAATGTACTTGAGGATGAACCTCTATTTACTCGAAATTATGAGCTTTGTATTGGTTGTACCCGATGTGTAAGAATATGTCGGGATGTTAGGGGAGTAGATGCACTTGGCTTCGTTTTTTCCGATGGTGAAACGATCGTAGGGAGCATTAAACCTACATTAAAAGAATCAGGATGTAAATTCTGTGGTGCTTGTGTAGAAGTATGTCCGACAGGAGCATTATCGGACAAAGACATTCTTTGGGCTGAACGTGAAAGTACTCTCGTCCCATGTCGCGATAATTGCCCTTTAGAAGCGGATGTTCCCCGTTATATTCGCCATATAGCTAATAGAGATTATGATCAAGCCGTGGCAGTTATTCGTGAGAAAACTCCATTCCCTTCAGTGCTTGGAAGGATTTGTTTTCATGTATGTGAGGAGAATTGTCGTCGGAGTCAGATTAACGAACCTATTGCTATATGTGCACTCAAACGTTTTGCCCTAGAACATGATTCAGGAGCATGGAAATCACAAAAAACTTCAATACCCCCTAAAGGAAAAAAGATCGCAGTTGTAGGTTCTGGCCCAGCTGGACTCACTGCTGCCTATTATTTAGCGAAAGCTGGCCATTCGTTAACGGTATTTGAAGCTGAAGCAAATGTGGGAGGTATGTTGAGTTTCGGCATACCAAAATACCGATTACCAAGAGAAATTCTTCAGAAAGACCTTGAACATATTTTGAACATGGGAATTGAAATAAAAACTGAAGAGATTATTGGAAAGGAATTAACTCTCGCGGATCTGGAATCCCAAGGATATGAGGCAACTTTTCTAGCAATTGGAGCTCAACAGGCAAAAAAGTTGAGAATAGATGGAATAGAATATGATAATGTACTTTGGGGATTAGAATTTCTAAAGGATGTTAATTCAAATCCTGAAATTAAGGTAGGAGATCATGTCCTTGTTATAGGTGGAGGAAATGTTGCAATGGATGTAGCATTAACTGCTCTTCGCCAAGGGGCAAACAAAGTCCAAGTGGTCTGTTTAGAATCTAGAGAAGAGATGCCAGCTCACGAATGGGAGATTAAAGAAATATTAGACGAAGGAATCGGTCTCAATTGTTCATGGGGACCCAATAAAATACTTGGAAAAGATGGAAAAGTAACTGGAGTCGAGTTAATTAAGTGTACTAGTGTTTTTGATACCAAAGGAAATTTTAATCCTACTTTTGATGAAACAATGATACTATCTGTTGATACTGACATAATAATAATGGCAATCGGTCAAAAGATCGATTTATCGGTTTTAAGTACGGAAGTTGAGGTAGACATTTCTCCTGAAGGGTTTATCCAAATTAGTGAAAGTACACTAGAAACTTCCACTCCAGGAGTGTTTGCAGGAGGAGAAGTGACAGAAGGACCCATTTCTGTTGTTGAAGCAATTGAATTAGGTCGAAAGGCTGCTCGTTCAATTGATAAATACTTAGGAGGTACTGGTGAAATCGATGGAGATCTCACGAAAGACATGACTTCTAACCCGTGGATTGGACGTGATGACGATTTTTACGACAAGAAACGCGTTATAATGCCAAAATTACCAATCTCAGATCGTTTAAAAGGTTTTGACGAGATAGAATTAGGTTATAATGAAGAGATGGCTGTTGTAGAAGCAAAACGATGTTTAGGATGTGATCTAAGGCTCCAGATATCATCTGTAACTTTTCCCCCTCAGAAATGGATTGAATTGTTGAAAGAGAATTTGCTAAATATTCCTGAAAGCGAAGGCGCATTTCATCTTCTTGACGAAAATAAACAAATTATACTCATTCAAGGAACACAAAATTTACGATATGCGGTAGAAGAGCAGTTAATCAGTAACCCAAAAGCTAGCTACTTTGGTTACGAGGAAGATCCCATGTATACTAAGAAAGAGAGTGAATTACTACAACAATTCATGCAAGAATTCGGGAGAATGCCAGAGGGCAATGAAGATCTAGAGGATGATCTTTTTTAAATATAATAGACAATAAAAATGATAGGATATATTTGAAAAACAGCAATACAAAAAGAAAATCACCATTAGAGGAGAAGGGGTGGGAAAGAAAATTTATTATTGAAGAGCATCGAGTGAACGAGTACGTAGAATTATATGAATCATTGGATCAAGAAGTACGAGTTGAACCTGTGATTCCCAGTGAGATGGAGGGTTGTAGTGAATGTTTTAAGGTGGAATGTAGTAATTTTCGTGTAATCTATACACGAAGACCAAGAGAGGTTAGAACTAAAGAGAAAAAGTCATCTAATCATACTTACTAATTTCTTAAGAATAAACAAATTCTATGAAGTAATCATTTTAATATTTCGTTTCTAAAGCACGGACATAAGAGGTAGTCGCCTCATTGAATGGGACAGGAATATTATGTTTTTTGCCCAATTCCACAATTTTTCCATTTAGATAATCAATCTCTGTTGGATTTTGATTCTCTATATCAATTAACATTGAAGGCTTATGATGACCCCCCTTGGATAAATATCCCATACAAATCTTATGAAAATCCGGACCAAATGAAATACCTATGGCGTTTGTAACTGCAATACCCTCTTTAATTATTTCACTTGCAAGGTTGTTTGTGTCTGTAAAGTCCATTGCTTCTTTCATTGTTTGACTTGTAATTGCACATACTGGAGCTAAAGCAGAATTTAAAATTACTTTTTTCCAAACAGCAGGTTGAATATCTTCAACAGATGTGGTACCAAAATCTGGTGAATTCATCAATTCAGCTATAGCATTAGCTGTATCTTTCATACTTGGTGAATTTGCACCAACATAATTCGGTGGATTAAAAAAGGTCATATCTATCTTTCCTGGTTCAATCATATTACCAGCGTAATTTATGACGTCACGAAATGTCCTTTCTTCTCCAAATACGTCTGATATAACCTTTTCTGTGTGTAACCCATTTTGGTGGCTAACGATTAGAGAATTGTTTGGAATAACTCCTTTTAAATCATCAACAACTCTTTTTAGAAAAGGGGTCTTAGTAGCGATAAATACTATGTCAACAGCTGTATCCCTAAGGTCTTTGATTGATGTTTTTAGATGATCCGCATCAAAATTAACAGTTAAATCGGAAACACCAGTTATTTTTAATCCGTTTCTTTGAATTGCCTTAATGTGATCCTTCCAAATATCTATTAAAGTAACTTCTATGCCTTTCTGAAATAAAAATGCTCCTAGAATACCACCAGATGGGCCTACTCCCACAATTGCACCCTAATAGTCTT
>DXJL01000037.1 GCA_019057635.1 Candidatus Heimdallarchaeota archaeon | reverse complement strand
GTACAGTTATTTGAGGATCTTCTAAGACTCGGGAGATACGCGCATTTTGAATATCTGCCCCCGTTCTGTCCTTAGAATGGACTATTTGACGATGCGAATGCCCTCCCTCTAATCCTAGATCATAGTGATCATTGTCCTTTTTGGAGAATTGAACTCCCCATTTGACAAGTTCTTCAATACGTTCAGGAGCTGCTGATACAATTTTTTTTACAACATCTAGATGACATAGGCCATCTCCGACATTTACTGTGTCTTGAGTATGGGTTTCAAATGAATCATCTGTAGAAATTGCTGCACTAATACCTGCTTGTGCTAAGATCGTAGCGCATTCTATAAGATTCGTTTTTGTCAAGACTATAACTTTACCAATGGATGTCACTTTTAATGCCAATGATAATCCAGCAATACCCGATCCAATAATTAAAACATCACACATTGTCTCCAACGAATCAATAGTGTCCACATTTTTCACCTAAGAGATAACCAAATAAAACTAGAACAGTAATTACGGATTATTATTTTTGCTTAAATGATGAATCGTTGCATTTCATTTTTCTAGTATGATAAGTTAAACTAAATATTCTAGAATGAATTGATTTGTAATAAACTAATTATTAATTGAATTGGGATATCTCATTGCATACGATAAGTACACTGCCCTCGTTCCTCACATGACTTGCATCGTGTCTCCCATCTTGATTTCTTTATATTTTTCCCAATGTTAATAGCAAATGATACTGATTTAATGGGTTTCATCATATATCCTTCAGTCAGAGATACTCCAATATCTTCACCAGGGAGGTTTTGGAAAATTAATTCTTGATCCTTTACATTCCACTGACAATAACCTGGACTAAACCGTTGTGAATACTCAAAATTTTGGCTTTTGACGATATCAACAATTTCACGATTCACCTGATCAGCCACTTGTTCTACACCAGCAGATCCAAATGCATCTAAGATAACGCCATCAACATATTCTCCTGATTTCATTCGATTATTCGCTTCCAAAGGTAGAGATTTACCAATTGTTACAATAGCCAATGCCACTCTTTCAGCTTCAGCAAAACATTCTCTAAAGGGGAGTTTTGAAGCCTTAAAAATCTTGAAAATACCTTTCGACTCATATAAAGTGACTGCTATGCTTTCCATTCGAACCAATTGCATCTTTAAATCTGGTGTAAGAACTTTTTGAGAGGAGTTATGAGAAGATTTGTTGCTACGTTGCAGATAGTAGACTATATCTTTTTCCCGAACCGTGATTTCCTCATAATTTCTTCTATGAATCAAAATTGGAACCAAAAAATTCTTTTATCATGATCATAAATATTTAGAGGAGATTTTATCCAATTCAGTTGATTTTAAACTATCCAGAGCTTTTGGTGGGCCTTTAGCTAAAAGTCCTTCAATTTCTTCTTTGGCTCTCTGTCTGGAGGAACGGGAACCTGCTTTTTTCCATTCATCGCGAGTCATCCTTGCAATGATAGGACTAGGTAAATATAGCTCTTTACGGAAAAGTTGAAGGGTTGATGGATGAGACAACAATTCATTGGTTTTATCATAATCTTTTAGTATTTCTTCAGCAAAGGGAGACCCATAATCATGTATACCTTTAAGAAATCGTTTAACCATACCTGCGATCTCATTATCAATTAATAATTTTTCAATTGATTGACAGGATTCAAAATCAAGCATTCCAGGACCAGAAATCATGTTAATACCGGTTAATCCAGCTAACAATGCACCCATCCCAGCCTCTAAACCAGCTTGTGCATCAGGAATCTTGGCATCACTCAGACTCATATAGGCATGCGTTGGCAAATTTAGATATTTACCCATTTCAGCATCCCCAATGTCAATCATCATTGTTTCAATTGCTCCCATTGGTGTAGTACCATGTTTCATGTCCATTATCGCAGGGGAACCTCCCCAAATAATTGGAGCTCCTTTTTTAGCTAATTGAGAAATTACAACTCCAGCTAGTGATTCAGCACAATGTTGGGTAATTGAACCAATCAATGTTATTGGTGCATTGGCTCCTGACATTGGCATACTGATAAATTCAGAGGGTATCATTCTCTCAGCGGCGTCAATAACAGACTGTGTTGTTAGATCTGACCAGGAAAGTGGTGGTGAGGGACAAGCATCAAAAATTGCAAGAGGTTTAGCTGCTAAATCTTTTTCAGATGTGCGACACGTCAATAATAATTCATTCATTATTGAAAAACTCTCCTTGCGAAACGTGCCGGTAACAATGGGCTTGTGACCGTATTTAAGAGTCGTATATAGACGATGCCAATCTTGGGCAGTTTTAGGGACATCAGAATATACTAGTGATGTACTCTGAGCATCAATATTTGATAATTGATCAACAATTTTGGTAAAACGAATGAAATCTTGATGGAGAGGTTCTCTTATTTGTCCACTGTTTTCATCAAGAATGAATATAGCTGCAGATCCAGGGTCAAAATGAATGTTATCATCTTTGAGGGATAGATGAACGTTACCTTCACGATCATACATTGTAATTTCATGAGGTGGGGAGGTAAGACACTTATCTACTAAATCAGAGGGAATATAATACCGATGGTTATCATTAGGCACTCCCTGTTCCTTGAGAAGAGCTTCTGCATCAGTATTTTCAAATAAAACACCTAGCGATTCAAGAATATGCTTGGCTTCCTCAAAAATTTTCTTCTTGTATTCATCATTAAGTAATGCTACTTTAGGTCTTAATATTCCCATTTATACACGTCCTAGCGATTGTCAATTAACATTCTCATCTTTTGAATATGAATTGGAGTGGTACCACAACAACCTCCCACAATTTTCACTCCAAGATTAATCATCTGTTCTATATCATTCACAAACTCATCAGGTGATTGATTATAAACAGTATTTCCTCCCTCTAACCGTGGTTGTCCAGCATTGGGTTTGACAGAGACTGGTTTATCAGTCATTTGCACCAATTCTTTGGCAAGCTCTATCATTTGATCCGAGCCCAAGGTGCAATTTGCACCGATTACGTCAACATTCTCCTTTTCCAGAGTATTCACACAGGTTTCTAAAGAATCTCCCATGATTGTGAAAAAACCCCTTGTTTTTGTTTTACGGTACGTCATCGAGGCTATGATAGGTTTCTGAGATACTTCTTTTATTGCGTGAATTGCGGCGGACATTTCCTGAAGATCTGACATCGTCTCAATATGCCACAAATCAACGCCTGCCTCCAATACTTCAGCTTGTTGTTGAAATCCATTTTTCCATTGATCCCCTGATGCTTCTCCAACTGGTGGCCTAAACTCACCAGATGGACCTATATCTCCCACAATTAATTTTCCACTTGAGGGTTTAATATCTTTAATATTTCTTAGTGCCTCAAGATTAATCTTCTGTAACCTATTACTTAAATGCTGTCTCTCTAAATTTACTAAATTTGAACTAAAAGTACACGTTTGAACCATATCTGCACCAGAATCATAATAACTAGCTAACACATTCTTGACAATTTCTGGGTTTTCAATATTTAACAAATCAGGTATTTTACCAGGATCTAAATTATGCTGCATTAATTGTGTACCCATTGCTCCATCGAATAAAATAATCTTTGATTCATTACCTAGCCATTGTGTGAAAGACATCAGTAACTCACTTTATTCTAACATATAACCACAGATTACATCAAACTTTTTGCTAATTTTACAGATTCAACTGCATTCTCTGCGTAACCATCAGCATGGCATTCGTCTACCCAACCCTGTGTCACAGGGGCACCCCCAAATATCACTTTGAAGTTATTTCTAATATTTTTCTGTTCTAAGATCTCGATTACTTTTTTCTGATTTAACATTGTCGTGGTTAACAGAGTTGAAACTCCAATGATATCTACGTTCGCATTGATTGCCACATTAACGATTTTTTCTGCTTTCACATCGGTGCCTAAGTCAATAACTTGAAATCCATTAGCTCGAAGCATAGTGGCGACAATAGTTTTTCCAATGGAGTGAATATCACCTTCAATTGTAGCTAAGAGAACTTTACCTGATGATTGACGTTCTGATCCAGATGATTGCAGCTTTGGCGTAAGAACATCCACCGCTTTTTCCATGATCTGTGCTCCAGACATTAATTCTGGAAGAAAGAATTCTCCATCGTCCCAAAGATCCCCTACTTTACGAATGCCTTCCCCAAATCCTTTCTCGATCACTTTCAAAAGATCCATTTCTTCATTCAATGCTTGATTTGCCAATTTCAGTGCCTTTTCTTGATCAAGGTTCACAATGGAATCAGCCATTTCTTTATAGATTTCTTCTGCATCCATCTTCAGAAAGTCTCCTTTTCAACAACTAAGATCGATATAATAATTATTATCTATAGTTTTCCCAGCTAAAGTCAATTTCGTGAAGAAAGGTCTGAAATTCCAAATCCCGCCCTTCGGGATCAGTCGCAAAGAAGTTGTAAATATTATATTTTTCATTCTCAGCGGGTTTAGATACCGTCCATTGTTGTAGTCTTTGATATAAGTCATCGACATCTTGTTTAGTCTTGTAAAAAAATTTTAATAACCCGTCTTTACTAATTTTATTTCTTTTACAAAATCTGAATAAAAAATTATCATGTTTAAAGATAATACAGTCACCTAGATCTATCCAGATCTGTGTGTCAATGGCAGAAAAAAATCTCGCCCTTTTTTCTCATTCTATAAGCATGAAAACTTCCTTTAATCCTTTTTTTCATGATTCTACTTCACATAGTGCATAGACTAGGTTTTTATGACAGGTAGCATCCTAAAATACTAAATCTTCTTTGACTTACACATGCCAAATTACGCAGTTTTAGGTCTTGGGCTTATGGGATCAGCTTTGTGTTATGATTTATTAACGTATGATCCTACATCACAGGTTTATGGATTCGATAAAGAACCTAAACAGAGAGAAAAACAAAAAATCAAGCTTAGGAACTTTGAAAAACGGTTTCATGTGGAAAATTTGGATTTAAATGAAAAAAATCAACAAAAACTGAAACAAGTACTAATAGAAAATGAAATTGCAGTAGTTTTTGGTGCGGTTGATTACAAGTTCAATTTTGGTTTGACTAAAATTTGCATGGAGGCTAGTTGTAGCTTCGTTGATCTCGGAGGAAATCCTTCAGTTGTTCAAAAACAGCAAACTATGGACAAAGAAGCAAAAAAAGCAGAAGTTACAATTATTCCTGATTTAGGACTCGCACCAGGGATGGTCAATATTGTGGCAGCTCATGGAATGAGAAAGTTCGATTCACTAGATGAATGTCATCTACGTGTGGGAGGATTACCTCAGGAACCAAAAACGATTCTTAATTATCAACAGGTCTTTGCAATTCGAGGATTAACAAATGAGTATCTTGAGGATGCGAAAGTAATCGAGGATGGTACACTAAAAAATATCCCCTCTCTTACCGATATAGAAAAGATAAGCTTTCCTAAACCATGGGGAGAATTAGAAGCATTTAATACCTCTGGCGGTATATCTTCACTTCCCGATATCTTTGAAGGAAGTATTAAACAATTAACCTATAAAACAATAAGGTTCCCAGGCCATGCTCAATTTTTTTCCTTTCTAAAAGAATTTGGTTTATTATCAAGTGAAGATTTTCCTCTAAATCCGGGAGTTTCTCCACGAGAAGTCATAGAATACTACTTAGTCAAAAATCTTCCCCAAAATCAACCTGATGCAGTATTAGCACGAATAACAATATTAGGAAAGATCAATAACCAAGTAAGAACGCATGTGTATCAATTAATTGATCTCTATGATACAAAAGCAGAATTTTCAGCCATGGCACGAACTACTGCATTTCCAGCAAGCATTATTGGTCAATTCATCGCACATGGAAAAATTATAATACATGGAGTACTCAAATGTGAAGAGCATGTTCCAACAAGTGCATTAATTGATGAGTTAGAGAAAAGAAATATTCAATTTGAATTTATAGAGTATCAAGAAAAATGAATCTCAGTTTCTAAATGAATATCTTGTGATGAACTTCCAACCAAAATTCGAATTGTTCCTGGATCGAGTTTCCAATCATGTGTCATGACATCATAATAAGCTAAATCTTTACCTCTAATGCTAATTTGCACTGTTTTCTTTTCCTTGGAATTTAATTCTACCTTTGCAAAACCAACTAGTTCTTTGAGAGGACGATCCACACTCGATTCTAAACTATTGGCATATACTTGAACGATTTCTGCTCCAAACCGCTCTCCAGTATTTGTAATATCTACATAGAGATTAAAAGTATCATCTAAGCTTTGTAACTTATTTTTATTGAGTGATAAGTTGGCATACGAGAAAGTGGTATAACTCAACCCAAAGCCAAATGGAAAAAGAGGAGCTATTTCAAATTTCTCGAAATGGCGATAGCCTACATAAATTCCTTCTTCATAATAGACCTTTAAATCATCTAAATCTCCAGGATAAGTTTTCGGAGATTTGTGAGCTGGTGAATCTATTAATTGTTCTGGAAAAGTAATGGGTAGTTTCCCAGAAGGGTTAATTTCTCCAAATAGAACATTTGCAATAGCATTTCCTGATTCCATTCCGCCATACCATGCCTCTAAGACCGCAGGAACATCATTAAGCCATTCTTTCATCCCTAGAGGGCTTCCATTTATCAAGATAACAACTGTATTTGGATTTTTCTTAACTGTATCCCTAATAAGGTCAACTTGAGATTGCGGTAACTCCAGCTGAGCTCGATCAGCACCCTCGGAATCATGACCATATATCAACGCATTTTTTCGTTTTTTAAAGAAGCCAGAAACAAAATCTCTCCGACCACCGTCTTTATTATGATTCAATCCCATAAAGAGGAGAACCACGTCTGCTTCCGAAGGATCATGAACTAATTTCACATCCTTAGAGCAAAATTCTTTAATCCCTTCAATTGGAGTAATTTCGTAAGGAGCTTTAACGGCCGAGCTTCCTCCATAGAGTATTTTCCCGAACTTTTTATTCATATTTGGACCCAAAACTGCAATAGAATTTATAGAATCCAGCTTTAATGGTAGAATTCCTTCATTCTTCAAAAGAACCATTCCTTCCTCTGCAATTTCTCGGGACAGTGATTGATGTTCAATAGAATTTTTTACTCCTTTCGGTAAGGTTTCTGGGTCATCAAGGACACCCGTTTTCCCTGCGACTAGGAGTAGTCGACTAACAGCATCGTTAATCCAATCTTCTTTAATTTCACCACTTGACAGAGCTTTTTCAAGTAAATTTTGTTTATACTTTTTACCTGACGGCATTTCCAACGATAATCCAGCTTTCAAACAGGATTTTGTGGTCAATTCTTTATGATCCGTAGCCCCCCAATCAGATACAATAAAGCCTTCAAAACCCCATTTATCAAAGAGAGTTTCCCTGAGGAGATAAGAATTGTCACTGCCATAAACCCCATTGATTCTATTGTAGCAGGTCATCACAGAAAACGGTTCTGCTTCTTTAACTACTTCCTCAAATGCTCTTAAGTATATTTCATGGAGTGTCCGTTCATCTATCTCGACACTTATCGTTTTACGTAATATTTCCTGATTATTAGCAACAAAATGCTTAATACAGGCCCCAACCTGCTGATTCTGTACTCCTCTAACAAATGGAATTGCTAGTTCCTTAACTAGATATGGATCTTCTCCAAAATATTCGAATGTTCGACCGTTTAATGGAGTTCGATCTATATTAATTCCAGGAGCAAGAAGCATGTGCCTCCCATTAGCACGCACTTCCTCAGCAATTGCGACTCCGAATCTTTTTGCTAAAGCACGATTCCAACTAGCTGCTAACGCCTTAGTACTAGGAAAACGAGTGTTTTTTGAGAGTCCACTGGAATGCATTGCTACTCCAAAAGGACCATCGGTCATCCGTAATCGGCCTAATCCCAAGCGTCTAATTGGTGCCGTATTGAATATTCTGTGACCAGAGAGTAATCGAATCTTTTCATCAAGAGTAAGTCGTTTTAATAAATCTTCTACACGTTTTTCAAGACTTAAGCGACTATTTCGATAAGGAAGATGAGCTATCTCTTGTTTTGAATATATGATATCCATTAATGATCACATTTGGTTAAAAGATCAGGGAATAATCGTTCGGGGGGAAATTAAATATGAAATATTAACATTTCACGAAAGAAGTCGATATTTAAACCAAATAAGAAAATTACGCTGAAAAGAGGTTTATAGTAAAGAAAAGAAAAAACCCCTCCTAAGTAATTAACTCGAAATATTAATAGCTCATCTGTTCAAGTCGTGAAATTCTATCTGCTACAGGGGGATGAGTCGAAAACATCCCAGCAAAGCCCTTTGAAGAGAGAGGATTAGCAATATAAAGATGGCTTAAACTTGGGCTAGGTTGTCCACGCTTAGGGGAGTATTTTGAATAGGAATCTAATTTCCTCAGGGCATTTGCTAAACCAACGGGATTGCCAGTAATTTTTGCTGCTTCATGGTCCGCAGCGAATTCTCGACTTCGCGAAATTGCCATTTGTATCATGATGGCAGCCATAGGGGCAACTATCCAAGTGATCAACAAAGCTATAGGATTTACATTATTCTCCCTGTCAGAAAAACTAAACCAAATTGCCATACGAGAGACAAACATGATGGCAGTTGCAAACATGGCAGCAATTGTTTGAATCAGAGTATCCCAATGTTTAACGTGGCTTAGCTCATGAGCCAGAACACCATCCAATTCATCTGACGACATCATCTCCAAAAGGCCTGTATGAACAGCAATAACAGCTTTTCCAGGGGAACGGCCAGTTGCAAATGCGTTAGGAGTCGGATTCTTAACAATAGCAATACGAGGTTGGGGGATACCAGCACTTTGAGCTAATCGTGCAACGCGTGAGTATAACGCTGGTGCCTGGTGTTCATCAACAACTGTGGCTCTTGTCATCTTAAGAACCACTGAGTCTGAAAACCAGTAAGATAAGAAGACAAATAATGCCGAAAATATAAGGAATACCATTGGTGAGACATTGAAGACTAGTGAAATCACGTAGAATAATCCCAGTAATACTCCAAATAACATTCCAGTTTTCAATAAGTTTGTAATATCCATATCTATCATCGTTTATTATAGTTTTTACGTTGCTAATAAGCACTTAAAACAAGAATAGGTTCCCTTAAAGTGACTAGCTTTTAGGAACCAGTATCATAATGAGGGATTTAATTCTCGGAAAAACTCAGAGAATTAGAGTATTTCAGGAAAAGAAGTAATAATGATAAAAAAAAAGAAAAAAATGGTGAATTTAGAGAAAATTGTCAAGAAGGAGAACAATTCCACCAATTAGGACTAAGAGTCCACCAAGGCCAGCGCCTAGAATACCTACCACGATATAAATAATTCCCCAAACTAAGAGATCGCCTTTACCTCTACCAGCGAGTTGTTGGTATCCGTAAATAGCGACGACACCTAAAATAATCATGAGTGCAGCAGCAAATACCCAGGCATTATCTCCACCTACGGCATCACCGACGAAGTTCATACCTAGATCAAATCCAAATTGATCAAGAGCATAAACTGCTTCATCTAATACATTATTAAGGATCACTATAATGCCAAGGACGACCATGAGAATACCGCCAATGACACCTAATATTCTTCCTATAAATTTTAAATCAGCCATTTTTATCACAGTTTACTTTTATTCTTTCAAAATCCAAGAAATTTTTGGGATTTTGAATACGAATATAGATTGGTTCTGGGCAAAAATATATACTTATTCGTATCCATTTCGTAACTAAGAACATAAATTGAAATATATTTCATTTACTCGCTAATAATGGAAGTCCTTTATTCAAACTATCATTCTGTGAAACATTGAGTTTTATTGATTGTCGTCAAGAATTTTTCTGGAAATCAGGTGAAACGGCAACGTCAAAAATTATAGTAATAAACTTGTACAAATCTCTGATTAACTATTGGAGATTCAGGAATAAGAATCTGCAGAGCTGTCTGAGGATAAGAATAAAATCACCTAGCTGGAATATGCGTGCTTGAGACATGCTGAACTATTGAAAATCTACTCAAATTTATTATCATATTAAATTTAGAATGGGAATTACTGAATTAATTATTGTAGTAGTTACCATCATTGAAGAATCTTAATTCTTAAACAAACTCATGCCTTATACAAGAGACTAGTAATGCAATTTGCTATAAATTACAAGAAAATAATTTCTGAAACCCATTATCGCATAATTCACAAAAATTCTTATTACTTTATATGTAATAATCATATCTACTTTCAAGAAATGCGGAATAACCATATCTAGTACAAATTAGGTATTATCTTACCATATGAACAAAGTTCACATGTTCATATATACTTTCATATTTGTTCATAGAAGTTCCAGTCACTAAACCACTCATTCCTATGGAACCAAGCTAACTCTTATGAAAAGTGTAAAAAGTATAATTATTCGCTTTCCCTTATACCTGTTGCTTTTCTAGCCGTTTTTTGCTTTTTATAAGCATAAAAAAGTTCAGATAGTTCTTGGATCTGAGATAGCACGGTGTTCAAATCAATATACACGAATTTATAATTATTTACTACTTCTTCACCGTTTGAAATGACATAGCTAATCTCATTTCCATTTGCAGCCCAAATTAAGTTTTCCACGACGTTATCACTCCTAGTAGGAGTGAGGTTGGGAACAGATAGATCCACTACAATAATATCGGCACTTTTTCCAGGAGTCAAAGAGCCAGTATTATAGTTCAAAATCTGGGAGGGAATTATAGTTATTCGTTCTAAGACATCTTGAGCTGTCATCAAAGTTGCATTTTTATGAAAAGCTTTCTGATATTGTGCTGCTAAACGGGCGGCATTGATAATATTTTGGTTATCTGCACTCCCTGATCCATCAGTGGATATAGCAAAAGGAATGTTTCGACTTTTAAACTCTATCAATGGCGGCATTCCCGAACCTAGTATTGTATTTGCTAAGGGGTTATGAACTACTGCAGTATTTGTTTCTGCGAGTATCTGCAAATCGTTTTCGGAATTATGAACTTGGTGTCCTACAAATGTATTTTCATCTAAAAACCCAATTGATTGAGCATATTCGATAGGTGTTAAACCATATTCTTTTGTAAACCATTGAGTTGTTGCAAATTCTTCACTGGAATGAATGTGAATCATCGTTTGATGGTTATTGGCCCAGATCTTTAAATGCTTGAGCAGTTCTGGACCGTTTGAGAAGAATTGATCAGGACCAGGAATTATTCGGACATTGGGTTCATTTGTAAATTTCTCGAAGAGTGTATCCATTCTTTCAATTGCCACTTTTGCAGGCTTATCAAGGATTCGTGGGTCATAATGTCTATCTTGTGATCCCACTGCAATGGTAATCTTAGTTTTTGCATCTCGGTTCGCCTCCACCAGTTCTGGTACATGATACTTATTGAAATTACAATGATGAACCAAAGCAGTCGTGATCCCGTGTTGGAGATCATCTATACGTGCCTTTAAGTAGGTAAGGTAATATGGGGACTGTCCAAACTTTTTAGTTAATGCTTCTTCTTCTTCATGAAGAAATCCTGTGAAGTGATTTACTGCTTCATCGAGCCATGTAGTTAATGGAACATCTTTTGCTATACCTATGAGGGGAGATTCATGATCATGCCCATGTGCTTTCACAAATCCAGGTAAGGCTACTCCATTTATCTGGGGAACATCATTACTGCTTGTAATTTGTCCATCGGTGGCACCTATTACAATTAAATCAGTGTTAGAGTTACTTATGATCTCATCTATTGAATCTGGTTTAAATTTTCCGACTTCTTTAATCAGATTCCCCTCTGTTAATATGTATCCATCCTCAATTCGAGATTCTCTTCCTAAAGCGTCTGAAAGGGGAACCATCAATCTTGTGCGTACCAATATGCTCTTCATCTATCGATCAACTTCTTCTCACGGTTAGCTAGATCTTTGTGAGAGTATCCTACTCCAAATTTTACCTCTGAGTTTACATTGAAAAAGATAGAGGCTAGTAATCAATATTATGAAGAGAGTTAGAATGAAATTTTTACTAAAAGTAATAGAAAAATCTAATAGGGATATCAGGGATGTGGTGTAAGCGTTGAAGTTAATATGCTTGATCTCTTGATTAAGAACGGAACACTCGTAGATAGTCATGGAATGTATTATGCCAACCTTGGAATTACAGAAGAAAAGATTTCTACTATTTATCAAGGTAATAAAAGTGTTTCGGCTGAGAAAGTGATTGATGCTGCTAATAAATTAGTTTTTCCAGGCATTGTAGATACACACGTGCATTTCCAACTCCAAGACCTCGGAAAAATCATCTCCACCGATACATTCAATTCAGGAACTCAGGCTGCAGCCTTTGGGGGAGTGACAACAATTATTGATTTCGCAGATCAAACAAGGGGAGAGTCACCTCTTAAAGGATTCTTAGACCGAAAGAAATCAGCAGATGGTCAGGTAGCTATTGATTATAGTCTTCATGTTTCTAAAACAGATTTGGAATATCTTGATGAGATTCCTGAATTAATTAAACGGGGTGTTACGAGCTTTAAATTTTTCACTACTTATGATTGGAGGAACCTTGATCTAACTGATACAGAGCTTGTACAGTTCTTTAAAATAGTCAGAAAAAATCGAGGCTTTGTTATAGGCCATTGTGAAAATAATTCTATGGTTAAATCGTATCGTGAACAATTGATTCGAGATAACAAAGAAGATCCGATATACCATGCTCATTCCCGTCCTCATCTGGCTGAAGAAGAAGCCATACAAAGAGTGATACTTTTTGCACGACGAACAGGGGTTCACCTGCACATTGCACACATATCTACCAAAGAAGGGGGTGACCTTCTAGCTCAGGCAAAGCAAAATAATCTTCGAGTAACGGGTGAAACTTGTCCTCATTATTTACTACTTAATGAAAAGGCATATACTACACCCGACGGATACTTAAATCTCATGTCTCCTCCTCTCAGGCATACTAAAGATCAACAAGCACTGATTAATCAGGTCCAGTCAGGTATTATAGATACTATAATCACTGATCATTGTGAATTCTCTCGAGAAAGGAAAGGAAGTGGTAAATTACCTTTTCATCAAGTAACCAATGGTATTCCGGGTATCGAAACTTCTCTTCCCCTCATTCATGATTTCCTTGTTAATTCGAAAAAAATCAGTTATCCTGGACTTGTGCAATTACTCTCCACAAATCCTGCCAAGCTTTTTGGCCTATATCCCCAAAAGGGATCATTACAGACTGGTACTGATGCTGATCTTGTAATTTTTGATCCTTCGGTCAGAAAAACTATCACACCAGACATTCTACATTATAACATAGATTGGAACTCATATACTAATTTTAAGGTCACAGCTTGGCCCGTTAATACAATTCTAAGGGGAAAAATTTTATGTGAGGACGGAGAATTTGTCGGTGAAAGCAATGAAGGAAAATTTCTAAAAAGAGATCATTTAAATTATGGACATTAGCAATGCAAGATTTTTCAATATATACTGATGGAGCAGCTCGAGGGAATCCAGGTCCTGCAGCGGCAGCCTTTCTCTTTGTACATAATGAAAAAATACTTCACAAACGTAATTTTTTCCTTGGAAATCAGACAAACAACCAAGCAGAGTACCAAGCGATTATCAAGGCTTTGGAAGTCGCAAAAGGATACACGAAGGAAAATATTGTCTTATTCTCCGACAGTGAACTTGTTATTAAGCAACTAAAAGGGGAATATAATGTCAATAGCCCTCATCTTAGAACCCTGTACGGTGAAGTGATAACACAAATCAAATACTTCTCTTCAGTCAAATTTACTCATGCTCCTCGTACAAACTCATGGATTAAGAAAGCAGATAAGCTATGTAATGAGCTACTCAACCAACTGGAAAAATAGCTCCTCTCTCTGTACACGGGAAGGATATAGAATTTGCCATCAAATTCATTTATTTAAATGGGGCCTTAGATCAATGATGGATCAACATTTGCCAATTCATAGTTTTATTAGGGATAATGACAAAATGAAGTTTTTATGAAGAGGAATACCTAAAGTTCGTCCCAATATATTCAAACAGAAACAATCCACTCATATGGATCCTCAATTGTACTATATTGAATACCAATTAATTGATCATAGATTTTCTGAGTAATATCCCCAATTTGAAAGTCATTAATAATATGCTCCTTACCTTGATAACGGAGGCAACCTACTGGGGCAATACTTGCAGCTGTTCCAGCCCCAAAGCATTCTTGTAATGATCCATTCTTTATCCCGTCTACAATTTCATCCATTGAGAGAGCTTCTTCTTTGATGGAATAACCGAAATCTTTTGCCATCTGAATAACACTTGCACGAGTCAAACCAGGTAGAATCGTTCCACTATCTAATGGAGCAGTGTACAATGTATCATTATAAACGAAAAAGATATTCATTGCTCCAACTTCTTCAACATATTTCTTATGAATAGCATCTAGCCACAAGACTTGACTGTAACCTTTCTCTAACGCTTCTTGTCCAATAAGCAAACTCGCTGCATAATTTCCTCCAGTTTTAGCAAATCCTGTTCCACCTGGTGCTGCACGGATATATTGTTCACTTACCCAGATTTTTATTGGTTTAAATCCTTCTGGAAAGTACGGGCCGACTGGTGAAAGGATTATATAAAATAAATATGCATTGGAGGGAACCACTCCTAATCTTCCTTGTGTTCCTATCATGGTGGGGCGGATATAAAGAGCAGAGCCAACATTCTTTGGTGCCCAATCTCTTTCTAAATCCAGAAGTGTTTTAAGGGCATCAAAATATATATCTGGAGCAATTTCTGGCATGGCCATTCGTTTAGCTGAATTATTGAAGCGTTTAATATTAAGGGCTGGCCTAAAGAGGTTCAATTTTCCATCTTTTGTCCGATAGGCTTTTTGACCTTCAAAAATTGTTTGTCCGTACTGAAGAGCTATGGCAGAAGGTTCTAAAGCAAGAGGACCGTATTTAGTAATTCTTGGATTCTCCCACTTTCCATTACTAAAGTCAGTTTTAAACATACGATCAGTAAAATATTTTCCGAATTCCAAAGTTTTCTCAGATTCATATTTTTCCTTTAACTCATTGTCAGGAATTGTTCCTATGCTAATCTTCATTTATTTTGCCTTCTGAATTCTCTGAATGATCTTAGTTTGATTTTGATATATAGATTGGGCCCACCTCTTTGAAAAATCCACTCAAATGAGCATATTCAAACTATTGTTAATCTCATTCCTTGACAGGACACGATGTTAATAAGGTAATTTGATTCTTTGTCTTAAATAGAAGTTACTTGTGGGGGCAAACGAATCCACTCATGCTGCACGTGGCTCGTATGTCTTGTTCTAACTTGATAGTCAGGAAGAGATGGATTAAACTCTTCTATTTTCAGTATAACATAATTTTCTTTATGAAATCCAATGTTATTCAAAGCTAAATCTACAGGAATCCAAAATAGAGTGGGAGAATATATTTCAGCCCAAGCATGAGCTTCTACAGACTTACCATGCTCAGTCACATAAAAGCCTGTTAATCGGCGTGAAGGAATGCCTCTTAATCTGGCAAGAGTGATAAACAAATCTGTAAATTCATCACAATCTCCAATTCCATGGATTAAGGCTCGTTGTGCTCCGAGCCGTTCCTCTTGATTTTCACGGACTTTTATTGTATCTAATACACACAAACTTGCCTTTTTAACCCAATTCTTCATATTTTCTGTTAAAAACCATTTATTATTGACAATCTCATCCATTAATGAACTCTGGACTGGCCAATATTGCGAGCTTTCGGTGTACTTTTGTCTTTCTTCCAAAGATATTTCAGAAATCTCCCCCCAATTATCTTGCAGAGAAATTCGTTGGCTTAATGGTTTTATTTGAACTATTCTGTCAAATGATATTGATCCACGTGAATGCACTTTTCTATTAAAAATGAAGAATGAATTGAGTTTTTTATGCTGTAGTTTGCAATCAGGTGGTGATTGGATAAGTGTTACTTCTTGACGATAAGAAGGATAATGATAAAACTTCACCCGAAAAGTCGGAGACCCAGTAGTACGGTATTTTAATTGTTCTTGGTGATGAAATTGCCAAGCTTTTACACTATCTCGACCACTCATAAAAGTAACATCAAAATTTTAGTGATTAAACATCGTAAAGGATATTGCTATAAACTTACAGGTCACAACCTGAATGATGGAGATAAAGGTTGAAAAGTATAGATCACCTTTCAGATTTACGAGGGACCTATATTCTTGCACTAGAAGTCTGTCAACAAATTTCATTAGAGGTAAAACGCTTGCAATGGAATATAAGTCCTGGAGTCTATTTGTATTTTGGATCGGCAAAAGGAAGTACAGCTACCTCTTTGAAAAATCGTCTTAAACGACATTTTAATTCGAATAAGAAAAAATTTTGGCACATCGATTATCTTACAACTCATAGCTCAGTTATACTCCATCGGGCATATGTTAATATTAATGAACAAAGCACTGAATGCCAGAACTTGACTATTTTCGCAAAAAATGTTGATTTCGAGATTGTTGTACGATTTGGAAACTCCGATTGTACAGAAAAATGTGGTGGACACTTAGGGTTTCTACCAGACAATAAAAATAATATTTTATGGCTCGATGACTACTTTAAATACTGGAAATGGAGTATAATTCCTGGATTCTTGAAAAAGGTGGGAGAAAAAGAGAATCAAGAAAAGGTACAAGAATCAAACTTAATTAGAGGAGATTTGAAGGATGAGAGAGGGATAACCGATTTATCTTCAAAAGCTTTTAACCGAATATAAATCATTATAAATCCCGAATCTACCATTTTATTGACTGATCCTTCTCAAGAAAAGTAAGTCCCTGCGCACAAAATTAAACACCATTCACTGATGGGGTATCAAATTGCCTTTGGGTTTCAGAAAAAAGAAAAAAAAGAAACAAGAATTACCCACACCTCCCGATTTATCTAAAACAGTGGATAAAAACTTCCAAAAGGTGTTGGGAGATTTGTATGCAAATTCACCCAAAAACAGTTCCCATCTTTCAAGGCCACCCCAACCACAAGAACCAAAAAAAACTTCCTTTTCATCCCCCCCAAAATTACCTGGGCCTCCCAGAGTGTTTTCACCTCCCCCCTTCGATCAATCGAAATCATCTGAACTACCACCACCACCATTTCAAGATACTAAGCCATTTTCTGGCAAATTACCACGATTTGAAGAACGTCCCTCACACATTTTTGGAGATGAAGCCATCACTGATGAAATTCAAAGTGAATTAAGAATGAGAAGTTTTGGTTCAAACATGCTTGAAAAAACCCCCGCGGCCTCCACTGCCCCATGGAAATCAACAGAGGACCTTACGCGGATACATTTTCAGGAATCACGACGAGATTATATCGAAGCAGGAAATAAGAACCTTGAATTGAACTTTTTTGAATATGCGGCAACTAATTATGCCTGCGCGATCCTCTGTGATTTGATATCGAGTGGTGTGGACAAAGCTCGGCAAACCTTTACACAATTAAGTACAGGAAAACCTTCTGGAGTTGTGGACAATGTGATTTTTGAGAATACACAACTTTTAATTGAAGCAACCCGTACAAAGAATTTTACATTTCTAACACGAGCAGAAAGGGCAATTAAAAGCAATCTCAGTCAACTATACCCTGTAAGACGTGGCGATCATTGAAAGGGGTATTAAAAGTGCTAAAGCATTTTTCGGGTTAGATTAGTCCTTTTTCCGAACTAGAATTATCCGAAATTATTCTAGTTTGCTTCCACAATTATCACAGAAGAGTGTATTCCCTGTTACTAGTGCTCCACAGGTAGAGCAATAATCCTCTTGAACTACTTTCGCTTCTGGTTCAACTTTACGGTGAGATAAGAAACGACCAGAATTTATTATATTCTGTCTACCCATTTGATCCACATAAAATTCAGTATATCCGCAATCAACACAACTATACGATTCTAATGTCGCAGTGGATAAACCTGGAAGGTCAACCTTGGAATGACCTCTATCTGCATGAACTCTATGGGGACCAGCTATTCTTGAACTATTACATTTAGGGCAAGTTAGTGAAATTATCATATTCCTTACTCACCACTTTCGTGGAATATTTTGAATAAAAGATTTAGCTTACCCGAAGAATTCTTTTTGTTTTGTGTTAATGAGTTATAGAAATTTTAAAGAGAAAAAGAAGGAAATCAAAAGCCACCCATGGTCAACGCCATGATGGCCTTCTGGGCATGCAAACGATTTTCAGCAACATCATAAATGCAGGATCGAGAACCAGAAGCGACGTCATCTGAAACTTCATGGCCCCTATCAATCGGCATGGGATGGGTAAAGATCGCATTGTT
>DXJL01000036.1 GCA_019057635.1 Candidatus Heimdallarchaeota archaeon | reverse complement strand
TGGGCCGTTGTCATCGTTTCTAACAACTTTTCACTCACTATAATCTCAATAGACTCTGTAAATGCTGAATTTAAACTGACTTGTTGTGAAGGATGCTTAATTGACTTGGGAACTATACCTGCAGGAACTAGTTTTAGAACATCCTGCTTTAATAATTCTTTGATTACTTTCATCCCCACCTCTCCCCATATTTTGCTGATTTCAGCTTTTTTAATAGGTAATTCTGATGCTGCACACAAAATATGACCTTTTACAATATATGGATTGTTTAAATCAATAATAGCATTTTCAGGGGTCTTCTCTAGGAAATATTCTGGATGACGCCCTAAGAACTGCTGATAAGCGTCTTCAAAGAGAACTAGAGTGGCAAGAGAAGGACGAGTAGTTCTACCAACACGTCCGATTTGTTGCCAAGTTGAAATTATTGTACCTGGGAATCCACTTAAAAGCACTGCATCTAGATTGCCAATATCAATACCTACTTCAAGAGCATTTGTACTAACAACTGCAGATATTTCCCGATTCCTTAATTGGCTCTCAATTCTCCTTCGTTCTAGGGGACGATACCCTGCTCGATAAGCCATTACTTGTTCAGGATCTAATTCGTGCTTCTCGAGATCTTGACGCGCCCAGACTGTAATGATTTCCGACATCTTTCTTGAAAGGGTGAAGCAAAGCGTCTGATAATGTTCACTTAAATGGCTAAAAAGTAAATCACGTGTCTCTTGATGCGGTGATCTTCGTTTTGAATCAAATTGATCGACAAAGGGAGGGTTCCATATAACTAATTCCTTTGAACCTTGCTGAGAACCATCATTCGTGATGATGTGAAGAGGAGTACCAATAAGCTTCTCAGCAAATTCTTTTGGATTGTTTATTGTTGCTGAAGAGAGAATAAATTGTGGTTGTGAACGATAGAATTCACAGATCCTTTGTAATCTCCGAATAAGCTGTGCTACATTTGAACCAAACACTCCTCGGTAGGAATGTGCCTCGTCAATAACACAAAATCGTAGATTTCGAAAAAATCGTTCCCACTTTGAATGCCAGTCTAAATAGCGATGGAAGGCATATGGATTTGAGATAATAACCCGAGCGGTATTTCGAATCGCTGGTCGTCTTTCAGAAGGTGTGTCTCCATCATAAATAAAAGGTCGCAGTCTTCCCTCCAATACTGTGTTCAGTTCTTCCATTTTGCTGAGCTGATCATTAGCTAGTGCTTTCATAGGATATAAAAATAATGCCGTTGAATTTTCTCTTTGAGTGATTGCCTGAGCTACCGCCAATGAAAAAATTAATGTTTTACCCGATGCTGTTGAAGTGGTTACAACAACATTTTTTCCTTTATTTATAAAATTCAGGGCATCTACTTGGTGAGAATAAAGCTTCCATTCGTTCTCTCTCAGCCATTGCTCAAGTTCTGGAGCTAATTGGAAGGTAAGGGATCCAAATTGGGGGTCTTTCGCAGGAATACTTCTTTGAAATATAATTTGGTCTTTGTAATATGATGTATTCTTAATTTTTTCAATGAATTCTGAAATCACTATGTATCACTCGCATCACTTTTCATAGATCTCCCGTACGTATCACGTGTAATCTGAATGGAATGTGGAAATTGATCCGCAATTTCTGTGATGTGAGTAATTAAAATGATCTTGAATTTATTACTTAATTCAAAGAGTTTCTTGACAAATGCTTGTTGAGCTTCCATAGTATCAAGGGATCCCAAATCTCCCTCATCAATAAACAGTGTCTTCTTTGTTCCTGATTCTTGAGCTATTTCTCCCCCAAATGAGGAAAGCTCTTCACTGATCGCTAATCTTAATGCCGCATTAATTTGAGTACGTTCACCACCAGAAAAGGTTGAAATATCCCGAGGTCCTTGAGGAGTTTGGATGTTAATGTTGAACCCCAAACCTTGTTTTCCTTTATCAATTCGTTCTAATTGAACACTAGTTAATCTTCGGCTTGTTAAATCTGATAAAATTAGGGAAGCACGCTTACCAAGATGAGGGAGTATCTTGTTAATTGCATAGAAAGGAGCGCCCCTTATATGAAACACCTCATTCTTCAGTTTAATTAAAACGTTTTCTTCCTGAATAAACTTATCCAACTTTTTCTCAAGTTTTTTAATTTCTGGCACTAATTTTTGAAGTTCTAGAATATTAAATTGCAGGTTCTTAATATCCTGATCCATGCGAACACATTGGATCTGTAATTTTTCGGCACTTTCTTTTTTTTCTTTCAAGTCAGTTTTAAGAAATTCATACTCCTTTTGAAATTGTCGATAATCTTTTAGTTCCTCTCGAAAGCTTGCTATCTCTTCTTTATTCACTTTGATTTGATTTAGTAGGGTATTTATCTTGCTTGTAGGATCAATTATTGACTCTAAGTTATGTTTTGCTGTAGTATACTCTTTTTTTATCTTTTCATTCGTAATTTGTGAGTTTTTCAACATATCAAGATGTTTCTGTACTTCTGGAGAAAATCCAATCTTCTTTTGCTTGTTTTTCTCTTCTTGGATTTCCTTCTCTGAAGATTCCTTTAACTCGCTTAATCGTTCATTTAATTTCTCGATTTCTGCTAATAGCTGGTTTTCCGTGTCTTGGATTTCAGATAATCTAAAAGAGTCGATATTGATCTTTGTTTTCTCCGTTAATAACTCTTTGAGATCAGATCTTGCGTTTAATTGTTCCTGTTGTAATTCCTGAATGAGTTTTTCGGGTAATTTCCATGATTTTTCAAGAGAAATTCTTTGAATTCGTTCCCCTAATCTTCCCTCCTGCTGCAAGATTTGAAAAGCCTTTTTATGATCGATATCGGTCGTAAGGTTCGCAATTCGCTTTACTGTTTCTGCTTTCAGATTATTCTTCTTTTCTGTATCTTTTCTGAGTCGTAATTCATCTTTCCTTCGTCTCTGGATCAATTTTTCTATCCCAGATTTTACAAATGTATACTCTTTTTTCTTGCTTTCAAGAGATCTTATTTCCTCATCATGATTACGAATTACTTCAATTTGCTTCTCTAAAACCATAGAATTATTTTTTAATTTCATATATTTTTTTAATTCTTCTTCTGCTTTCCTCTCTGAATTTTCAAGCTTCATAAGTTGTTTTTCAGAGTTTTTCATACTATCTAAAGTGATTTGGAATTTTTCATGTAATTCTTGTTTCTCATTCTTCTCTAGTTCCTTTTCACCGATTATCTTGAATGACTTCTTTTCCTCACTCTTCAATTTCTGTAATTGAGGAACTAATTGATTTACTTTCTTTTCTAAAAGTATTTTAGAGGAAAAATTCTTCTTATTTGTTTGGAATTCACCCTCTACTTTATTTTTCAAGCCATTTATTGTCATTAGTTGTTCTTGAGTGTCTTGTATAGCTTTATTAAAAATATCCAGTCGAAATAGGTTTTGTAATGTTTTTAATCGTTCTGTTGAGGATTTAGACCCCAGTGATTTCATCTCATCTTGGCGAATGATCGTCGAATTTACAAAAGCAGCATAATTCATTCCAAGGATGGTAGACCGAATTTTCTCATTTAACTCAGGAATTTTCCCATTAATCCGTTCATTGTTGATAAACAGTTCTAAAAAGCTTTTGCCCTTACTGTCCCTCCCACGGATAATTTTGTAATAGATTTTGTCTATATGGAATTCACAAGTTACTCTTCCATTATTCCCACATATATCTTCTGTTTTAACAATAGTAAGATCCAATCGGGAGCTTCTACCGAATAGAGCAAATGTTAGGGCATCTAAAATTGTTGTTTTTCCTGAACCGGTTGGACCAGAGATGACGATATTGGGAGCATTGAAAGCAAATTTAACTGGTTTCCCCAGATAATTCATGAAGCGATATATTTCGAGAGAAATTAGATCAAAACCTCCCCCGAAAGAGTGATGGGATGTATCGCTCATAGCTTTTCCTCCACCTGAGCGAGTGCTCGATCAAGAATTTCTAATCCTTTTTGACGTAATTGTTCCAAATTGGGGTCTTGATCAAATTTTCTCGTAATAAAGTCATTAAATAAGACTAATGGATCTAGAACAAAATCAGTGAGAACTATTTCACGTTGAGTTATAGAAGTATCCCAGAACAATTCAAAATAAAATGTTGAATCTAACGCTTGATGAATACGTGGCAGACGTACTTTCTTCTTTAATTCGGGGGATATTTTTATAATTATACGGACAATAGACTCTTCTAATGTTCTTGGTAAATTTTGAATTATGTAATTTGTAGGATCCTCTACCCTTGGTACTTCAATAAACTGTTTAACTAACGAACGAGGATTATTTGTAATAAATTCTAGCTTTCCTGTTGTAGTTTCGAATACATAAAATCCTTTATCCTCGTTCACCTCACCAAAATCTACTCGTTCCAATGATCCAGGAACTAAAACTTTTCCACCATGTAAAGTTTGAGTGGTATGAATATGACCGAATATTGCTAGGTCAATTTTATCTAATGGTAGCATATCTTTCTTAAATTTGAATTCATGAGGAAGATGATCTGGGTATGGAATAATATTAATTTTGGATCCTTGAAAGAAGTAATGACCAACAAGAAGATTTGTCTTAGTGGGAAGTTGTTTTAATTCATTTTCTATAAAGTATTTAAGATATTCTTGACTTAAAACCATCTGTCTTTCCTTCTCGACAGATTTACCAAGACGTTCTTCTACAAACTTCACAACTTGGGATGCCGTTAGATATGGTAGGAGAAGAAAACCAATTTCTTCCTTTGTAGTCATAGTGTGTACTATAGCGGTTTGTGGAGATCGTGCTACAATACTATTCGGAAAAAGAGAAATTTCTCCCAATGGTGATCCTTTCTCAAATATTTGCGGTGAGTCATGATTTCCCCCAATACAAACTATCGGAATTTTTGCTTCAATAAGAGGCTGCCAAATTGTTTCTCTAACTTGTCGAAGAAGTGTTGGACCGACTGTGACGCGATCGTACAGATCCCCTGCAATGATAAATATATCGGCCTTATTATTGATTGCATAAGCAACTACTCTAGAAAGAGCATTAATAAAATCTAAAGTACGGTCGCTAATGCCTGTTTTCAAATTGACACGATATGCATATCGCTTTCCAATATGGACATCTCCCACTATGACAATTTTTGCCATTCTAATCAAATCTCGAATTAAAAATAAGGATTAATCACTTGAACATGTTTCTTTTATCATCATCCGATAGGGAATCAAGAGTATCACGTAACTCCTGGGACGTACTGCTAATTTGCCATTTTTGAGTCATTGTGTTTTCATTATACTCCAGAACATCCATGGCCGTCGGTGCGCGGATTGCGTCACCAAACATTAATACAGTACGAGGAGGCATAGCACGTACAATTGCTCGCCATGCCGCCGGATCAACAGGGCCCGTTAAAGCATTAATGGTATCTTTAGGATCTGTTAAGGAAAGAATGAATCGATTTGCGAGTTGTGATAATATCTCAGGGTCAATTCTCGAAGGTCGCTGATCGACCATTGCCAATACTAGATTAAATTTACGCATTTCTCGTGCAAGCCTATCAAAAATGGTATTTTTCGAGATTCTGGGGTCTAAAAACTTATGAGCCTCTTCAAGAAGGACAACTAGTCTAGGATAATCACTCATATCGACCATTTCACTATAGCTTTTATATAATCGACGAGAAATTATGTTAGCCACAAACACATACGCGAAGAAATCCGCTCCAAACTTCCCAAAATCAATTACAATATTCTGGCCTGATTGTATATATTTTAATATGTTATTCAAATTTCCCTTATCGGATTTCACTACAAAAGATAAGCGATCTAATCTCATGATACGTCTACTCAAAGCGTTCAAAGTTCCACGATTAATGCGTTGAGGAGGGGGGTCGGCTATCAGTGCTGCATGAATTCCTTCCATAAGAGTTTGTGATGAGGGTTTCGTTCGATTTATCTCATAAATTGCATCAATCATTGTAGGTGAAAGATCTTGGAAAGCTACGATTAAATCCTCAGGTTCTATTTCGTTTTCTCCTATCAATAAATCCTCATCGTGGCTTTTACTTGTGCTCGGGTCAAGACTCAATAGAGTGACTTGATTTTCAAAGAAAAACTTCAGACCAGGGGAATTATCAGCGCGGGATCGCCACCCATATTCGGATTGCATATCAAAAACCAGAATCTGCGATACCTCAGTTTTAATAATATTTCCAAGGATTATCTTATTGAGAAAAGTTTTTCCCGAGTGTGTTCGACCAAAAATCCCAAACGGTACCTCTACGAGTTTTTTGAAATCAATTGGAATTTCAAATCCTTCTACCCCTCTGAGGGTTCCAACTGATTGAGTATTTTCAGGGAGGTCTGTTTGATATACCCGTTGCACATCAGATTTACTCGCTAATCGACCTGATGAAAAATAAGGGGGAAGGGTCTCAAATTCAAAAGCTTTGCCAGATGTCTGCTCAATCATTTGAACACACTGGAGCTCAGCAATACTATAAAATGTACGTCCCCTAGAAGTGTCGATGGTATTCAAGGGTATCGTATTTCGCAGTTTTTCTGCATTTGCTAACATAGTGACCGCATTACTTGTTGGGAATTGAATATCAGAAATAATGGAAAAGAAATCATATTTTTTCCCCTCAATGACTGCAGGAAATCCTATTTTCACTTCCTCACTATCGGTCCTGAGCTTTAATTGGATTGCACCACTTACAGCACCCGAAATAACTTCACCTAGAGCTATCTTTTCTTCAATATCTTTCTTCATATTCTTGTCCTCTTATTTTAATGAATGTTATCTTGTTGCATCGTCTAAATATCTGTGGAATGGATCAGTTTCCATATTTTCATGTGTTATCATGTATTGGAGTAATTCATCTTCTGTGAAACCAAGTTGAATGCCGACTTCTAGTAATTCGTGATTATACATATCCGGAACACGCCTTAAAAGGGCTGCAATAGTATGTGCATCTACTAAGGGAAATGGATACCCAGGAAATGTGTTCACCTGTGAGTAGTATGCTAGATGTGACAGAACTTTATCATCATTTACATTTAAAGGGTTATAAATATCCACTCTAAAGGTTTTAACAGGTTTTGCATGCAATTTCGCTAGATAAGTCTTACCAATAGATGGGAATTTCTGTTGGGATTTGGGTATCGTTGGAATATCCATATACATCATTTTTTGGTCATTTCGGGCAATTTCTCTCATAACTGCTTCATCAGTTAGTTCGGATCCAAGCCACCGTGTAATATTCCTTTTTGATACTCCAATCAAAATATTGTTATTTTTCTTGCAGGCCTTGACAATATTCCTAATGGTGTCTTCAAATTCTTTTATCTGTACATAAGTCAATGCGCCATCCATCACAATCAGTGATTCCGTATAATTACTAGCCAATTCCTCCACCATTTTGAATTCAGCAAGGGAACGAAGCAAAGAGAGGGTTTCCCCTAATGGATTTTTGCGACCAATTATTCTCTGTATTTCAGTATGCAATTTCTGGAAATCTTGATCATAAGTATGAATGTTGGGGTTATCAGGTGCAATCAGAACCGCTTCATCTTGAGAACCTTGATTAAGAATCTGCATAGGAGGGGAAAGGTCGCTATTAAACTCATAAACAACATAAGCGGTACGAATAATTGCAATACGTGCATTAATGTCGGGATTATTCCAGATCCAGCGATTCGAGCCGTCGATCGCAATCATTTTTGGAGGATATTCTTGATAATCAAATTCTTGAAGTCTATCAGACTGTACTCTTTCAACTCGCTCTATAGCCTGTCTTTGTGTGTTTTGGATCTGTTCCAAAAAATTCTGAAAAGATTTTTTCACCATTTACTACTCCTAACCCGTATTAATCCAACCTACTAATAGATCAGAAGCAATCAAACACAATTCATATATTGTTCTTTTTAATCTTTCAGTATACTAAAGTAAAAGTAATTTATAGACTCTTTCAAAATTTCCTTTAAGTACACGTATTGAAAGGATATCTCATTCAATGTTAACGTATGTGGAGTCAAAATTCTACAGTAACTTGAAAAATTTTGGAAAAAAGAAAAGAGTAGTTTTGGTAAAGTTCATTTCCAAAGAGATAGTGCTTCTTTCATGAGTTTTAAAGCTTCCTCCTCAAATGGAATAGCATTTCGGAGTACCTTTGCACCTGCGAGACGCTTTTCTTTAGTAATTTCACCTTCCATGGCAAACGGGAACAATTTTTAAAATTTGGATAATCTCACTAAGAATAAATCTAGCAGTTCTGAATGTATGACTAAAAATCTCTAACTATACAGTCGATACAGGTTCTCCAAAAAAACTTTTGATTTAGATTCTGAATGGAATAATTGCACTAACTCTAAGCTTTTGGAGCAAATATAAGTGGTAGAAGACCAATCATCTACAGTGAAAGAGATTAACTTAAAATCAGAATTAGAAAAAGATCTTTCGTATGCTAATGGGCAAATTCTCAGTTCAATGAATTGCCAAGCAGAAGTTCAAGCCAGAGAAATCTTCATCCAGAACCTCGAAAGCAATCTTGGGGATCCTGCGTTATTCCCAGGGACAAAAAATATCGAATCTCACGTGATAAGAATTCTAGGTCAATTATTCGATCTTCCTGAAAATGGAACGGGATTAATATTAACAGGCGGGTCAGAAGCTAATATTACTGCTTTATGGGCAATCCGTAATAATGAAAGAGATAGAAAAGACCTTTCTAATTCTCGTCCTCTTGAGATCATCGCCCCACAATCCGCACATATATCCATCAATAAAGCTGCAGATTTACTCAATTTAAAATTAATTTCAATTCCTGTAACAAAAAAGTACCAAATTGATATTAAGAAGACTAAACAAGCCATTAGTTCCAATACAATTGGTATAGTCGGTGTTGCAGGGACAACCGCCTTTGGGACAATTGATCCTCTATGGGATTTGAATGAACTGTGTCTCGAAAACAATTTACCTCTTCACATCGATGCAGCTTTTGGAGGAATGGTTTTTCCGTTTCTACCAAATGTACAAGAGTTTAATTTGTCCTTTAAATTAAAATCCCTGATTTCTATGACTGTCGATGTTCATAAAATGGGGCGAGTGAATATTCCAGCCGGCGGATTACTATGGAAAGACAAAACTTATCCAATGGCCATCGAATTTACACTTCCTTATCTAGCTGGTAATCCAAAACAACATACGCTTTCTGGTACACGATCTGGCGCCTCCTCTGTTGCATTTGCTCATCTTTGGAAGAAAATTGGTTTCAGAGGATTTCAATCAGATGTAATTCGATGTATTCATAATACTAAGTTTCTAGCAGGAGAATTAAAAAGTCGTGGATTTAAGATTCCTATTGAACCAATAATAAACATTTTAGGAGTACAGATCCCTGATTCACTCTCACTAAGTCAAGAAGATTTTCACATAGCCCTCTGGGAGAATGGATGGACGACATCACTAGTTAATGGTGCGTTAAGGTTTGTGATAATGCCTGCTACATCTCGAGCTCATCTATCTAGACTTCTGAGCGTCATTGATCAGCTATTAACTGATGTTTAAGAGATAGAATTCACATTCAATATGATTTTGAGTTCAAATGATTCTTTCCTATTTAATTTAAGCTTTGGCCTAATTATAGCACTTTTCCTACCAATTCGAAAAATGTTTGATCTTTTTTGGAAAGGTGGAATCAAGTTAATGTGACTAAAGAAAAAACCTAAATCTTGCTATAAAATAACAGATTTGACTGGTTATGAATACCCTAGATTCCCGTAAAAATTTGGAAAAAGCATTCAAAAAAGGAAAAATACCGCTTGCAGTTGATAAATCGGTGTACAAACGATTTTCTGGACGTAATATGATATTCGCACGTGTGATGTGGGATGAAACATATTCAGGATATCGTAGAGCAATCAATGAGAAAGAAGGGACTAAGGTTGGGATGAAAGGGTATAGTCAGGAGGGATATGCCGCCATGAATGCTGCCTGGATGGTACACGATAATTTTAGACAAGCTTTTTCTTGGGACAATCCTAGAGAATCCACAACCTCGCTCACCCAATCAACCACTAAACTAGGAAAATTTTTCTCTACCAATCTCAAGAAGAATTCTGCAATTGTTAAGCGAATAGGCAAAGTTTTTGGTTCATGCAGTGTCGGAATTACAGAATTAAATCCTGATTATCCCTATTTATATACCCATAATCGGAAAAATGATCCTATAGAACTACCTAAAGGGATTAAATTTGCTATTGTAATGTTAATTCAAATGGACTATCAAGCACTTAAAACCTCACCAGCATTACCTGCAAGTATCACAACTGGAAACGGTTATTCGCGTATGGCCTTTGCTATTGCAAGTATGGCTGATTTTCTGCGCAATCTTGGATACCAGGCTATTCCTGCAGGAAATGATACTGGATTATCTGTTCCTTTGGCTGTAGAGGCTGGCCTAGGCCAATTTGGAAGAAATGGTTTGTTGATAAATCCAAAGTATGGTCAGGCAGTTCGTATTTGTAAGGTTTACACTGATTTTCCATTAGAAATTGACCAGCCAATAGATTTCGGGGTAACCCAGTTTTGTCGTGTCTGTAAGAAATGTGCGAAATATTGTCCAAGTCAAAGTATCCTATATGATGACGATCCGACTTGGGAAAGCCCCTGGGGGTCATTTTCCAACAATAATGGAGCTTATAAGTGGTACGTGAATGTAGAGACATGTTATGAATTCTGGGTGAAGAACTCAACTGAGTGTTCAAATTGCATTCGTGTCTGCCCGTTTACGAAACCCCCAGGATTAGCTCACGATGTAGCTCGTTTTTTTATAAAACATCTACCTATGCTGGATCCTTTATGGCTTAGACTTGATAATTTAATGGCTCTCTTTCCCTGGTGGCGATATGGGAAGAAGGATAATGCTGACAAATTTTGGGAGGGAAAAAAATATTTGGGAAAATAAGTCCATATATCTAAGGAAGATTAGAAATGAAAGTCCTCTTTTGCCACCGTGTAACTCCTGTTTTACGTGATCATTACCGTTCCTCATTACCTGGGGGCATCGAGCTTATTTTTCCAGATGATTTATCTGATTCTGAACTTCTAAAGTATGGTCCAGATATTGAAGTGGCTGTTGGTTATAAATTCTCTAAAACGTTCTTAGATCGAGCACAAAAGCTACGTCACATCCAGATTCCTTGGACGGGTGTTGAAACCCTAGATTTCGAATTAATGCGACAATATCCCGATATTACAATCTCGAATTCACATTCCAATAGTTTGGCGATAGCTGAGCATGCAGTAGCTCTTTTACTCTCAGCTGCAAAAAAAATAGTTTACCGTGATTCAGTAATGCGAAAAGGAGATTGGTCAACACGATACAATGATGTAACTTCTCAATGGTTAACGGGAAAAACTCTCGGAATTGTCGGCTTTGGGGCCATAGGAAGTAAAGTAGCTCGTATATTGAAACAGGGATTCAACATGCGAATCTTAGCAATAAAAAAGCATCCTACAGAGAATGATGAAGAAGAGGTAGACTTCATAGGGACACTTGATTCCTTAGATTATGTACTTACAAATTCTGATTATCTTCTTATAGCTCTACCATTGACCTCAGAGACAAAAGGATTAATTGGAGAAAAAGAATTAGCATTCCTTAAACCAAGTGTTGTTCTTGTCAACATCGGGAGGGGAGATGTTATTAATGAAAAAAAATTATTTGAATTCATGAAGGGGTCTGAACTAGCAGCAGTAGCATCCGACGTATGGTATAATTATCCAAAAAATCGGAAGAAACCTCTGGTGTATCAGAATTTCCCATTTGAAGAACTGACTTTTCTGGTCATGAGTCCTCATTCTGCATTTAAGGTTGATTCACGAGAGATTCCCTTCGCAGAAGATATTATTAGTAATCTTAAGGCTATTTACAATCAAAAAAATCCTCAAAATCAGGTTAATTTAGAACTAGAATACTAATTTTAAAAAAACATTGGAAAATATATGGGAAAAGGAGGAAGAAGGTGGATGACGGGTATTTAGATTGTTAAATTCAGTTCTGTTTCTCCGTCAAATATATGAGTTCGAATCATATCAAAAACTAAATCAATTCTGTAGCCAACACGGGCTTTTGTTGCAGTATTTACATGCGCATTAAACTGTGTTTCTTCATTTTGATCATATTATGAAAATTGAATACCCCTATAGACACTTCAACTTCGTCAAACTGTGATTGTTCTCAAAAATCTAAACATGTAATTCTCTCTTTTCCTAAAAAAATTTAGTAAATATTCGTGATTTCCTCAATACAATCATAATTACGAGCTTTTATAAAATACATCCCAGAGATAATAAGGGGGAGTAATATGAAGATTGTCCAACCAGATGTCTAATTTATTGTATGGGTTGTCTCTTCAATTGTCCCTATCGTTAAGTAAACAGTTACATCAATAGACGAAATATTATGGAAATACCCAATATTCCTTACGACGTTTTTGTCGGTTTTTTTTGGGGAAAATTCTTAAAATTACGAATTTACATCATAAAATATATATATAGCATTTCGTTCCTTCATTCCTTTGATCCAAATCGTTAGTTTACAATCTTTAAACGAGAGGATTAATTTAAAGGAGAAAAATTCTATGAATAAAAAAATAATTTCTATTCTAGTTTTAGGAATACTTAGCTTAGGTTTTCTTGGTGTTATCCCTCAAGTCACTAGTAAACCTCAGGCAACTCTCACTTTTTGGACAACAGAGACTGACCCTGGACGACCCGAAATAATCGAGGGAATTGCAAGTCGGTTTACAGGTGCTACTGTTGATGTTGTAGGAGTAGATGAAAATGATTTACCTGAACAAATCGCCTCTGCAAAAGCTGCTGGGACATTACCAGACGTTATGCAGATCTTTTACGAATATATAGGTGGATATGTAGATCAAGGTATATTGGATGCCGAGAGAGCTACTACTGTAGGCACTAGTATAGCCGATTTAGGTGGTTTACCTCTTACAGCCAACCCTGGTACTACAGGTGACTCTGATAAATACGGAGCAGTGCCTATAGACGGTTGGGTTCAAGGTATATGGTATCGTAAAGACCTGTTTACTGCTGCTGGATTATCTGACCCAGATAGCTGGGCCAATATTATGTTAGCAGCCAAAACGCTTCATAACACTACTAGTGCACTCAATCCTATGTATGGTATTGTCATAGGTACTGACCCTAAAGCGACATACACCCAGCAGGTTTACGAACATTTTGCTCTTGCAAACGGTGCTCGGGCTCTTGATGAAGATGGAAAAGTTGATTTGAACTCAGAAAGACAGCTAGAAACGCTTAAATATTACGCTGACCTTGCCCAATATGCACCCAAAGGATTTAACAATTGGGACGCTGCAAATCAATTATATTTGACTGGAAAAGCTGCGATGATGGTTTACAGTACATACATTGCTGATGATATTCTTGGTTTACAAGCAAGAGAATGGGCTCCAGTACCAAATTTAGGAGATATCACTGGTTTTCAGGCCGCAATTACTGGAAACCATTCTGAAACTGCCACATATGGTCAATTATCAGCTCTCGGAATTACAGTGGGAGCAGACTCAACAGCTGAAGCTTTTGTAAAATTTATACTGGAAACTGATGCTGAATATCTAGAATGGATCAATATGGCTATTACAGGGAAAATGCCGTTAAGGCAAACAACCGCAATATTAGCTAATTGGACACAACATGAAGTGTGGGGTTCGTATGAATCAGGACTTGCTGCTGATATTCTCAATGGTTTCAAGAATATTGCCCGTTGGGGTCTAATTGACGGTAATTCTTATTCTACAAAAATTGCTACGTTATATGGTGAACTTATTATGCCTAAGGCAATAGTAAGTGTCATTGCAAACACTTCTGATGCAGAAACAGCGTTAATAGATGCTGAAGCAGCTTTTCTTGATGCACTTGGTGAAACACCTTCGTCAGCACCTGGATTTGGTATATTCGCATTCTTTGCAAGTCTCCTGATCCTTGTCGTGTTTGTCAGAAAACGTAGAAAGTAAAACTCTACACCCCCCCCTTTTTTTTTAAATCATCACAGAAACATAACTTGATGTGGTTTAATGGAAAATAGTCAGATAACAAAGCCTTCTAAAATGATTTCAGAATGGCTAATCATATTTTCTACGACTATTGTAAATTTAATTATTGTTGTATTAGGACTTCTTCTATTTGTTACATCGGGTAATATTTTTGATGAAATTTTTGGCTTTTTAATGATTCTAACATTCCTCATTATTCTTTATCTCGAATTGAGGTTTTATTTGGACAGTCCTTGGGGATGGTTTTTTCTTCTTATATCTCATGTTTCTATCTTAGTTGTAACAATTTTTGCAGGTTATGGTAGAATCTCGTTTGAATTAATAAATGGATTTTATTTAGTGATTTTTAAAGGCTTTACAAATATCTTAATACAAGGATTTGGCGGAATTACAACACTTACTTTAGAAATGTGGTTTAACAACATATTTATCAATGAAGATTCCTTTCTTTTAACTAAAGGTCTTTTCTTAGGCTTATTGTTTTCCTTAATAGGAATTTACTGGTCAGTAAATTTACTCTCAGAAAAATATTCAGAGAGAGAAGTTCGATCTTTGCAAAGGAAAAGTGGATTCTTACTAGTTATCACACTATTAGCTGCAGGTATTGGCATTATCCTGTCTATTAGTGAAAATAACTTAATTGTTTTGTTAAGCGGATTAATAGGTTCCCTAGGTTCTATTTTGGTGTTAATTCTTTCTAAGTTCTCATTAAAAGAAAAATATATTGCTAATTTACGATTAATTCTTATTTGGGGAACAATTGTGGTTATTGCCATATTGACCTTTAATATTCTTTTAGCTTTTACAATAATCATCTCAGCAATTACGATTAATAGCTTGAGAAGTAACAATATTCGCCATAAGTTTGATGTTTTGAGAACTGCAGAACAACAAGAAGAACAAACAGCAATCACTTTCATACTCCCTACAGTTGCCGTAGTTTGCGGAATCGTTTTGATTCCAATAATATGGATAATTTTAGCTTCGTTTTTCAATGTGGGATTAGAAAATGTAGGTCCAGGTGCAAAAAGTCCTGATTTTGTTGGTTTTTATAACTATACAAAATTGTTTAATGATCCAGAATTCTTTACGGCTACAATCACGAGTATTCTTTATACAATCTTTGGAACACTTGGATCAGTTATGTTGGGACTAGTTGCAGCGCTATTACTAAATCGCTCAATACCAGGACGTGGGTTTATTAGGAGTGTAATGCTATTTCCATACATTGCCTCTACAGTTGCAATGGTTTTACTCTGGACATGGGCTTTAGATGAGGTATATGGTTTAGTAAATTACTTTCTTTTTGGAATAAACCAGGGCTTGTATGAACCATGGATTGACCAAACTCCGTGGGCGTTCATTATTGTGGTCGTATTTGAAATTTGGAAGTATTTTCCTTTTGCTATGCTTATGATCCTTGCTCAATTACAAGCTATTCCAGAAGAATTGTACGAAGCTGCTGATATTGATGGAGCTAGTGATACACAAAAGTTTTGGCATATAACTCTTCCCGAATTAAGATATGTTCTTGGAGTAGTTATTTTATTGCGTTTTATATGGACTTTCAATAAATTTGATGATGTATATCTATTTACGACTGGGAGTATTGAAACAGGTACTTTAGTTTTACCCATCTACATATTCGATAAAGTTTTCACTGGAGTTCTTTTCAGGGTCAGTGAAGCTGCTGCTGTTGCAGTAGTATTATTTCTTGCTTTACTTGCTTTTTCAGCGGTCTTTGGAAAGAAAGTACTAAAATGGTAAGGAGTAAAAAATAAACAAATTTATGTGAATTAAAATGAATTGGAAAAAAAATTTCAAAAACGTATTTGTAGCAATAGGCATTTCATTTCTCCTAATTATAGCACTCTTTCCATTTTACTGGCTTGCATTTAGTTCAGTAAAAGTATTGACTGATTTGTTTGAACCAAATGTAATTTTTCCATGGGAAACGACTTTAACTTTATTTAATTATGAATTCGCAGTAACCAAAGCATATCCATCTCTTATTAGCTTATTTCTCAATTCTCTCTATATTTCAATACTTTCAGTTGTTCTTACACTTACTATTGCAACTTTTGGTGCATATGCTGTCGCAAGAATGAAATTTCGTGGAAAAGCACTAATAACAAATTCAATCTTACTAATTTATACGTTTCCAGGTATTATTATGATAATCCCACTCTTTGTTTTAGCTTCTAAACTGGGTTTTGCCGGAAATATGACGGGTTTGGCAATTGCTTATCTAGCACAAACAGTTCCTGTTGCCCTCTATATGATGGCTGGTTATTTTCAAACAATTCCTGCAGAAATAGAGGAAGCCGCTTTAATTGATGGTTGTTCACGTTTTGAAGTAATAAGAAAAATTACCCTACCATTGTCACTTCCTACAATCGCCTCAATCTCACTATTTATATTTATGATTGTTTGGAATGAATATCTTTTTGCACGAACTTTTCTTTTAACGTTATCATCAGATCAATTCACATTAGCAATCGGTTTAGCTCGAAAAACAGCTCATTTAGCTGATTTTGGTGCATATTTAGCGTCTGCAATGATATTACTAACCCCAGTAATAATTCTTTATTTGTTAGCTGAAAAATATATGGTAAAAGGTCTTACAGCGGGAGCTGTAAAAGGATGAACTTCATAAAATAAATTTAACGAGTAATTAAAATGGCAACAATTCGATTTGAAAAAGTTGTAAAGGATTTTGGAGCTCCAGAACCTGCAGTTAAGGATTTCTCAATGGAAATACCTGACCAAGAATTTCTTGTAGTAGTCGGTCCAAGTGGCTGTGGAAAAAGTACCATACTTCGTATGCTCGCTGGTTTAGAAACTCCGACCAATGGAAATATTCTGATAGATGATCAAATTGTAAATTTCCTATCACCAAAACAGAGAGATATTGCAATGGTTTTCCAGTCTTATGCCCTCTATCCTCACAAAAATGTTCGAGATAACCTTAGTTTCCCGTTGATGGTTAGTAAAGTTCCGAAAGAGGAAATCAGATCCAGAGTTCTTGAAACTGCTGAGATTATGGGCATTTCGGAACTGTTGGATCGAAAACCTAAGGAATTAAGTGGAGGACAACGTCAACGGGTTGCCCTTGGTCGTGCAATTATACGGAAACCTCGCGTCTTTTTAATGGATGAACCTCTTAGTAATTTAGACGCTAAACTTCGAGTAAAAATGCGTGCTGAATTAAAAAAATTACAACGAAGGCTAAAAATAACTACATTATATGTGACACATGACCAAGTTGAAGCTATGACTATGGGGGATCGTATAGTCATTGTTGATAATGGAGTTTTGCAACAAGTTGGTTCTCCTCATGATATTTTCTATAATCCGGTTAATAAATTTGTAGCTGGATTCATTGGATCTCCTCCTATGAATTTTAATAATGTAAAATTAGTTGAACAACAGGGGAAGATTTGGTTATCTTTTTTCGCAATGAAATTACCTGTTCCTGAAAGATTAGAAAAAGCAATACTTTCTGTTAAGGATGAAGGTTTAATTATGGGAATTCGACCTCAATCTCTAATATTTGAACCAACAGAATTACCAACAGATTATATCATTCCTGCAGAAATAACAGTTGCACAACCCAGAGGTACTGAAGTAGATACTGAATTTAAGATTGGAGAAGCTTATTTCATGGCTGTTTTTCCTCCAGAGCAAGATTATGAGCCAGGTATGCAATTTAAAGTGGGTTTTGATCCAAAAAGTATCTATTTATTCCATAAAGAGACAGGTAAAACGTTATATTAGAAAAAATTCAAAATTCTCATCCTAGTTACTTTTTGTCAATATCTACTAAATTTTCTTAAGCTTCATTCATAGTATTATGCATTACCTTTCTATTTTGAATAAATAAGTAACAAAGACCACCGAAAACCATAATTCCTAATGCTGGAATGATGAAAAGTTTAAAAAAGAGCCCCAACTCAATCATTACCAAAAAACCTGGATAAATTCCACCAACTACTATCCCAAGTGAAATAATAAGATTGAGTATAAGATAAAGCAAGTAAATTCGTATGTAAATTAAAGAAAAACTTTTCTTCGAGTTAAATATAGGATTATACTCTACTGATTCATGTAATGCCCTTATAAAGATAATAAAACTAGTGAAATATAATAGTGAGCATATCCCAAAGATTATCAAAACTTGAAAATGCCCAGCTAAATTTACTCCGAAGGTAAATGGGTTTAGAATGACAAACGCACGCCACAATGACGTCCCAATGACCCATCCAAGTAAAGTGACGCCTGAAAGAAAAAATAAACGTATTTTTGTCTGAATAAACATTAGAATGAAAGAAGCACTGAACATTATAGATGCGATAATATCTAACGGAAGTGGTTTAGCAAAAAGATAGTAGAAGATGTTTTGAAGAATAAATAAAATACTTCCACCGATTAAAAGGATTTTTACAGAATTTTTCATCCTTTTTGGTTCTTCCATCTGCAATTTAATTTTCCTCATGCTAGAATACGATCATACTATAATTTCCTCAAATCATACTATAAATTCTTAAGGGTTATTAGATATATTCACTTGAAACTGATCAATTATTTGATCTAAAGATTATAATCTGTGAACGTTGTTATTTTTTATTTACTGAAGGTGTTAAAAGAGTGAATATTGCAATGGTTCATTTTAGAGTGGGCGAATTAGATGGTGTTTCGTTGGAGATGGATAAATGGTACCGGGTTTTAGAGGAGAGATTTAACCATAATGTTTACTATCTAGCAGGCTCTTCAGGTCAAAGCGAGGGAACTATTATATCCGAACTATCCTTAGATTATCTACCTAGCATCAATATTCGTGATAAAGCATTTTCCCACAAAATAGATCCAAACGCAGAAAAAGCATTAAGAGATGAGATCAGGTTAATAACAGATCGTATTAAACCGAAAATTCATACTTTTATTGAAGAATTTAATATTACATGTTTCATTATCAATAATATTTTCAGTTTACCTTTGAATATTCCTGCTTCTTTGGCATTATTTGAGGTAGTTAGAACTAAAGGGATTTCGACTATGAGTCATTCACATGATTTTTTTTGGGAGCGATCATATTATAAGCCAAGTTGTCATCTTATACGGTCATATTTAGATAAGATATTCCCTCCTAACCTTCCCAATATTCAACATATCGTAATCAATTCATTAGCAAAAAATAAACTTAAGAAAAGAAGAGATATCGATTCCAAAGTTATTCCGAATGTGTTTTATTTTGAGGATTCTAATTGGATTAAAGATTCTTTCAATTCAGATATACGAATTAGTTTGAACATTGATGATAACGATATTATAATTTTACAAGCCACACGTATAATCGATAGGAAAGGGATTGAGTTGGTTATTGATCTGATTCATGAATTGAATAAAATAGAATATAATCGAATATTATTGAATAGACCTCTGTATGATGGTAGAATTTTTCAAAAGAATAATAAAATTGTTTTAGTAATGCCAAATTTAATTGAAGATACAGACTATAAAGAGAGATTAGAGAACAAGTGTAAAACCCTCAATGTTGAGTATCGTTTTTGTAGCAATATATTCGCTAACCATCGACATGTTTCTGAAAGTAAATTGAAAATTTATAGTCTATGGGATAGCTATACGCAAGCAGACTTGGTTTCATATCCTAGCTTGCAGGAAGGATGGGGGAATCAATTTTTGGAAGCCGTAAAAGCCAAGCTTCCAATAGTTTTATTCGAGTACGATGTCTTTAAAGAGGATATCGGCCCATTCGGGTTTAAAACTATTTCTCTCGGATCTAATCTCCAAAAACCAGATGTGAATGGATTAGTTTCCGTAACACAGGATAAACTTCACCAAGTAGCCCAAGCTGTAATTTTGGTACTGCAAGATCAAACTACTAGGGTGAAAATGGTTCTTTCTAATTATGAAATTGGTTTACAAAAGTTCTCAATTACCGCTCTCGGTGAATATCTTCAACCTCTTCTTTCTTCTTTGTCAAATTAATTTATTTCTCCCTATTACGAAATTCATATGTAAACTACCATCCTCTGCTGAGACCAAAGAACTTTTCCATCTTTGTTGAAGAAAAAATATAACTGCATCCATTACCTACAGTTGCGTATCTCCATGTAACTTAGTATCTTCAATGAACACAACATGCATAATACTTTGGGAATCATGAGGTATTATTTTAATTAATAGTTCATTTCTTTATTCCTCTAAGTAAATCGTAACGAACAACAACTTCATATTTGGAGTAGATCAGTTCCAAATTATTAATCAAATAGACCTTTCCTAAACAGAAACACCGTTTTTCTGATTTAAACAGCTAAAATAGGATGTATACAATTTTGGTATTTTTTCCCCCTGAAGCAAAGACAATAATAGAAAGAAAACTAGAAATTCTTTATGGTGACCAATCGAATGCTCTATATAAGGATATTGAAAGTCTTCTAGCAAGCTATACCAACAGTCATGCAATCCACCTATTGGAAGAGTCGGAGGAAGTGTCTTTCAAGGGAAAATATTCCAATAATGACATTATTCTTAATACTTATGCTGATTCTATTCAGGGCGATGAAATTACTCCTTTAGAAGTTCTCAAACGTTTTTCTACTAGCTTTTTGAAAAAAACTATCAATGGTTGTCATATTCTACCCTTTTACTCATGGGATACAGACAGAGGATTTTCTGTGTCAAATTACTATAATGTTGACCCTAGAAATGGTACATGGGAAGAATTTAGTGCCCTGAAAGAAGTTTTTGATGTATTAATG
>DXJL01000035.1 GCA_019057635.1 Candidatus Heimdallarchaeota archaeon | reverse complement strand
TTTTAATAAAAGAAATTATAGGTGGTAAGCTTAAACCGGGTAACATACAATCAGTATATAACGAGTTTTATTCAAATTATAAATAATTAATATGAATTGTATAACGAGACTGTCGAAAAAGGTGTTTACGACGAAATAGTATTCGTATTTATGAATATAACATTCACCATATTTATTAAATTGCATTTTTATTAGGCAATTTGGACTTATTCGACAGTCTCAACAAAAAGTTCAACCTGACCAAACCGCCGTGCTTTAAATGAAGTTTGGCGGTAGATTTGAAAGCTTTGTGCGTTGTATCAATTTCTGTGTAAACGGTTTGGTAGGTTAACATTAGCGTTATTTTGTCTATATATAGAACCAACCCAATTGTTGATCATAAAATAGTTTCTATTAACTGTAATCCAATTAAATTACCACTTGTATAATATACTGGCTTTCCATATGTACCCCATAAACAGTTGGTAGAAATAATTAACAACTGGGAAGAACAATCCAGGTGGAATGCAAGTCAGACCAATCCAGTTGTATCTAAAAAAAACAGTTGGATGATGGGAACAAGTGAATTGTAAAAGATAGATATGAATAATTGATGTATCATTCCCAAAGAATCCAAGTGGATGAGGGAGGGGGAGGGATTTTCATAATGTGGACAAATTGAATTGATACTTAATCCATTTTTATTTCACACACAATTATAGCATAGAAGTGGTCTTATTTGAATAAATTATTTCCAATCAGTTGGAGTTGATGATTATTGTTTTGTCATATTGTTGGATTAATTGAAAGTAGAGCACTTGTCTGACATACTCGATAAGTTTCAAGTATGGATCAGGGTGGAATATTTTCTTGTTTTCCATCTCTCACTCTCCTAATTTCCACGTTAGAATGATATAACAAGCAAACATGGAAAATTCTGGGGTGTTTTTTCCGTTTTTTGCCTTTAATATCACAATAGATGGAAAATAAGGCATGCTATAAGGGTGATATGAAGCAAAAATTTTCCATGTATCAACATAGTTAGCTAGCCCTTAGTAAGGAATACCAGATGATAGACCCGTGTCTTTCGAATAAAGTGGTTGCTGTGACAGGTGCGAATAATCCATATGGAATCGGGGCTGCTATTGCGCATGCATTCGCAGCTCAAGGATCAAAAATCTTTCTTCATTATTATCCTGTTCTTCATAAAGGGTATAAGGTTGGAGATGCTGAGGACCAGCCCCCAGGCGAAGTCTTCTATCGCGCGCAAAATGCTAAGGGTGCTGAAGAAGTTCTCTCCTCGCTTGACGAACCTGGTGCGCAATTATCATCTTGGGAGGCGGACCTATCTGATGCCGACTCCATTCCTCGATTCTTCGAGAAGGCCGAGGAGTCGCTTGGTCCTGTTGAAATCCTTGTCAACAACGCAGCGGCATGGACAGCGGATACCTTCGTGCCATCAGGCCATGATCTCCCAAATCGTACAGTAGAAGAGTGGACGGATCGACCAGAGCGGATCACGCCTGAAAGCTTCGAGAAGAACTTCGCTGTTAATACTCGTGCTGTTGCGCTGCTAATGGCGGAATTTGCCAATCGTCATATCGCGGCCGGTCGAACCTGGGGCAGGATTATCAATGTGAGCACAGACGGAGCCCGGTGTTTCCCATCTGAGATCAGCTATGGTGCCAGCAAGCTTGCGATCGAGGGATATTCAAGAAGTGCTGCAGTAGAATTAGGCCAATTTGGCATCACGGTCAATATAATCTCACCTGGCCCGATTCAGACCGGATGGATCACACCGACGATTGAACAAGAGGCCGTGGCTAACACGCCTCTCGGTAGGATTGGCCAACCCGAGGATATTGCGGAAGTTGCAGTATTCTTAGCATCCGAGCAGGCCCGGTGGGTGACGGGCCAACTAATCCATGTTGGCGGGGGTCATCGCATGTGAACTGGGCTAGCTAACCTCTCGCTGGAGGCGACCGGGAATGGCGCGCGATTTGCCTTCAAGGTTGTATGATTCGGTTGCTGGGATTGCCGGTGGTGGAGTGAACCCCGGCGCCTCAGCTTAAAACCGTTAGCTAAATTACTTATCACTAATTTTAGTAACTTAACACAGAAATACTTTTTATTCACCTGAAATCATACACATAACAAGGGAACACATTAGTAATAGCAATTTCATAATATTGTAAAAAACTTAAAAGATATGTTAGGATTATATCATGAATAGAAAAGTATTTGATGACTATGCAGAAAAATATGATAGTTGGTTTCTGAAAAATATGATAATCCTTGAATCAGAGATTGCCCTACTTGCTCATTTTTTAAAAAAACCAGGCCATGCATTATCAGTGGGCTGTGGAAGTGGTTTGTTTGAAATGCTACTCCAAAGAGATTATGGTATTGTGATTGAAGAAGGTATAGAACCTTCAGTGGAAATGGCGGAAATAGCACATAACCGAGGACTCAAAGTCCAGATTGGTGTAGCAGAATCGATGAATTACAAGCAAAATGAATTTGATACCATAATTTTCAACGGTTCCCCAAGTTATATAAAGAACTTAAAACAAGCCTTCAAGAAAGCATATCGGGTTCTTAAATTAGGAGGTCATATCCTTGTATTAGATGTACCAAAAGAAAGTTCCTATGCTTTATTATATAATTTAGCAAAAATATTAGGAACATGGGACAATCCATTGCTTCAAGGTGTGAGACCAGAGAATCCTTACCCAATTGAATTTGTTGCGGATGCTAATTGGCGTACGACACAAGAAAAAATAGATTTGCTGAAGGAAGTTGGATTTAAAAATTTTAAATATGCTCAGACGTTAACTCTACATCCATTATATTCGAATATAGAAAAGGAAGAACCCATTGAAGGTTATGACCGGGGAGATTATGTGGCAATTTGTGGACAGAAATTATAGAATGATAATTAGACTTATATTTAAGGAATCTAATTCATCTATGCTCGTTAGGCGTCATACATTAGGAAAAGTTTTGAATAACAAATCTTGAGGAGGTATCTATGAATAAGTTGAAAATGATTTTGGTGATGAGTATTGTATTTTTAGTCTTTGTGGTTGCCAATTCCTTGCAGGCGCAGTACATCATCGAACAGATTGAGTATGAAGTACCAATTAACTATGAATTACTTCCAGAGGATATAGAGTTTGAAGATCCTGTGGATGAGGCCAAGTTTTTTCTTGAGCTTTCTGAAAGCAAACTTAAAGAATCTGTTCAGAGAGAATATAGAGAAATCGAAATTCAGAAATCAACAATCTACATAGACGGTGACAACTTTGCAGTAGAAAGCCAGTCAGAAGAAGAAGGTAAAACCACAGTTATATTAGACTATAACAAGGGCATGATTTATTATGTTCTTTGGTCTCAAAGAAAAGTATTTGAAATGTCAAAAGCAGACATGGAAGATATTCAGGAAGAAGCGGAAGCAGCAGCCCAAAAAATGTTAGAACAACTTCCACCAGAATTGCAAGAACAAGCAAAGGCTGCAATGGAAGAAAAGGAGGAACATAAGGAATCGTATCGGCAAATAGTATCTACTGGTAAAGAGATGAACAAATACGGATACAAGTGTGACCAATATATGATTGAAGGGGACAAAGAGGTAATTACAATTTGGGCGTCGGATGATATACTTGGATTAGCTAAAAAAGTACAGAGCGTATCCGATAAATTATCCGATATCTTCCCTTCTGAGGATGAGGAAGATAAGGATGAATGGGAACTTGTTCCTGGGAAAATACCTATTGAGGTACGTACCTACCAGATGGATCCTATGGAAGGGCCTAAAATGGAGATACAGGCAATCACAAAGATAAATGAAACCAACCCACCGGCAGAAAAATTTATTTCCCCGGGAGAAGCTGAAGGTTTTACGAGAAGTTCTATGAAAGAAATGATGATGCAAATGATGGAGATGATGGGAGGGGAAGAAGAATATTGATGTAATACTAATTTGGGGATGGATTATTAAAAAGGGCTATGCTTATTTGAAAGCAGGTCAAATAGACAGGCTAATAAAAATATAATTGTCACGGATTTACTATAAAAATAAGGAGGACAGGATATGGCAGATATACATACTACTGTAGAAAGAAGATTAAAAAATGATATTATTGCTAAAAATATAATCCGACGAGACATGGAAAAGATTATGTTTTTGATTCGACGATTAAGTGAAAAACTTAGAAAATGCAAAAACCACCGAAATATAAGTCATTACAATTCCACTATAAAAAGACAACGTAAACAAGTGGCACAGCTTCGTGTTGAACTACTTCAAAGGAATGAAGACCTTGAAAAAAGAATAAGGGAGGAGAGGGAATATTCAGAAAAAGAAGTGGAAGGATTCAAAACTCGACTGGAAAAAGAAACCAGGGAGATGGAAGAAGCACGTTCGAAATTAAAAAAGATTAAAGCAGTGCGCGAGAAATCGGAGAATATTGAAGAACAAGAAGAAGTAGCCAGAGTAATGGCCCGGGCAACAAGGCGATTGCTTAGAGAAACTGCGGATGTTAAGAAAATTGAGAAGGAATTGAGTTTAGAGGAAAAAGATGAGATTTTGTTTACCCTGGAGCTAAAAAAAATTGAAAGTGACAATCTGATCTACGGCCAATAAGTTCCTCCTTGTATCCTCGGCTTCTTGTTTTTCGCCGAGTAGGTTTATCGATAGCTCTGGGATCACACAGTGTAATGTGGAATACCAGTTGAATGTAACCAATCCAAATGGTTTAAAGAATTACAGTTGGATGATGGGTACAAGCGGATTGTAAAGGACA
>DXJL01000034.1 GCA_019057635.1 Candidatus Heimdallarchaeota archaeon | reverse complement strand
TTTTTTCTTTTTTGTTGATTGATGAAGAAATTCTGATAGGCACGATCTAAGTCACGGAGTGCCTCTTGCGGGACGCATTTCGAAACCTCATACATCCAAGGAAAATCTGTTAGTTTCATGTGATTTAATTCTTTATGTTGTTTCATTGCATTGGTATAACGAGCATCACCTGTTTGCGTTTGATAACGTTCTTTTCGATTGGCTAATCCCCAGTTCCAAGTAAATCGCGATATACCAGTACATTTACCCAGTAGCGTCCGTTCCTTGTTATTTACGCGTAATTCGTACTTATACCCTCGTATACGGAGCAACCCCTGACCATCCTTACTAGTACCCGCTATCATAACATAGCAATACTGATTGATTACGCACTTTTCTCCTTATAAACCTACTAGGCCACGTGATCTAAATCAAAGTTGCTTATTTTCCGCTATTCTATTCTTAAGAGGTTAAATAGTTTGTCACTAGAATTATAATCCCATGAGATCGGTTTATTGCTCTGTTAATCCTGTGGATTAATCTCTACTTCTTTTTCCTTTGTTATTCTGCTTTCTGTTTCTCTCTTCCTCTTGAAGCTGTTTTTCCTATTTGTCCATAAATGTCTATATTTGTCTATATTTCAATAGATAGTTAACAACCCTTGCTCTCAGCAGTTAAACTTCCACCATGAGCTTTGATGATCATACGTGAAACGTAAAGACCAATCCCAGACCCTATAACAGAATTCTTGATTGGAATGAACACAAATTTTTCGAAAATGATTCAGAAATAAGGTCTATCAAATTAAAATCCTCTACTACAATATACAGATCATCGTACTAGTATCTGTAATTCTATCCTTTTCCTAGATTAAAAAGAGCGACAAATAAACTAGATAAACTGTACGGATCAGGGATCATACGCCTACTAGCAAAATGCGAACTATAAATAGATCATTTCAAGAATGACAGGTAGAAATGAATCTTACGAAATAATTTATCCTAAGAGATTTATTGATCTTGCTCTGCAACAACCGAACGAATCTTTTTCAATTCTGTTAACATTTGCTTTCGCAGAATCGCAATTCCTGTAGCACGATCCTCTTCACGACGTCCACGAACTTGAGCCAATGGATTTGTAGGTGCTGTTTCAGATGGTTTAGCACTTGAAGGGAAAGAAATTTTTGGAATGGATGGTGGTGTTAATGGACTGGGTGTCGTTGGCTTTTTAACCTCAGGTTGACTGACAGTTGTCTCTGGTTTAGGACTAGCTGCGGGTAAAGGTTCTGAGGCTGCAGTGGGGAATGAAAAACTGATTGTTGGTATAGGTTTCTCAACAGGTGCGGGAGTGGGTTCTATAGGTACTTCAGACAATGTAGGAATAGCTTCGGGTGTGACACTAGGAACGGATATGGTCGGTTCAGGCTCACTTGAAGCCACAGCTTCAGGAACCACTTCTCTTTCAACCACAGGTACATGTTTCTTAGCAAAAGGCTCTTTTGATTCTTGGCCAAACATCGTACGTACTGTATCAATCTCGGGAATGGTTAGATCACGTATATTCATAAAATTAAATTCTTGAGAAATTCGTTCCAATGTGGTGGACGTAATATAACCTTCCAAAAGGGATTCTTTCAACATACGTTCGAATCTGAGTACTGCCGTTTGAAATGCAAATGTTACATGCGAATATTCTTCGAGAGGGAGATCCTTTAGTTTTATAGAAGCATTAAATCTGAAATTGGCTGTTTTCTTCTCTTTTTTTCGTTTAAAAAGTTTGACCATTTGAGCCGCCCAAATTAAAGTAACTTGTTTAATTAACCGATTATCAACTTAAAAACCTAATTAATATAAATGCGGATAGTTAGGCTAGGCCATTAATCCGAATAGATTCTATTGTATTTGTAAATCTATGCGGGTTAGAAGTATTAATTAACAACATCATGAGTAGAGGCCTGAATAAGGAGAAATTCACTAAGCAAAGTTATATAATAGAGGGAAAGGAATTCTTATCTCCTTGTGAGGTTAAATACTTAGAGGTACTAAAAAAATTCTTAATTACTCAATAATAAATCAAATATCAAATTAAATGCTTTTTTATGAATGGGATGTCAGCAATGTGGTGAAAGCAAGAGTTATTCTAGTTGGTGTGGGTAATGCAACATCTGCCTTTGTTCAGGCACTGAAATATTACTCAGAACACGATACATCTGTATTGAAATATGAAACGATTGGGGGAATGAGGTTAGAAGATATTGAAATAGTTGCTGCTTACGATGTTGTTAAAAGTAAGGTGAATAGAGACTTAAGTGAGGCAATATTTGCTGAACCCAATGTGGCTTCTAAGTTTGTTGAATTTTCATCACCTTTGGGTATTATAGTCAAAGGAGGGCCTGTATTAGATGGTATTTCTCCCATGTTAGGAGAGACTGTTGAGGTTATTTCACCTCCGTCAAATCAAGATCTCGTTAAAGAATTTAAAGAAAGTAAAGCTGATATGGTTGTTTCTCTTCTTCCTTCTGGAGCAAAAGAAGCTACATATGCCTATGCAAATGCTGCAATTGCTGCAGAAATGGCGTTTATCGAAGCATCACCGACCAGAATTTGTTCTGACGATCAGTGGGTAAGAAAATTCAAAAAAGCTAATCTGCCAGTAGTTGGTGACGATCTTCAATCTCAACTTGGTGGAACAAGAATCCACAAAGGATTGTTGGAGATGCTAGATGCTTTCGGAGCAAAAGTGAAAAACACCTATCAATTAGATGTCTCAGGGGGTAGTGAAGGAATGAATACTCTATATACAGATCGGAGATTTGAAAAAAGAAAAATAAAAACCGAGAGTATAAAACGAATCTTGCCTTACTTGAAAGACGACGATATAGCTTCTGGAACAACGGATTATCTTGATTTCTTAGGCAATACCAGAACAGGTTATTTCTGGATTTACGGAAATTATATGTGTGATACACCCTTTAAAATAGACATCACAATCAAGACAACAGATGGACCTAATGCAGCAGGAACACTGGTTAATATAATAAGAGCCACCAAAATAGCTTTAAACCTTGGAATAGATGGACCACTGCTCTCAGTGTCTGCTTATGGCTTTAAATATCCTCCAGTTCACGTAGGTGAACAGGATGCAGTGAAACGTTTTGAAGAATTCATTGCAGGAGATCGAGCTGACTAATCACTAAAATGCAACGCGTCCAAATACTAGTTTCAGGAAAAGTACAAATGGTATTTTTTCGGGTGTACACCCAGAAATTTGCCCGTGAATTATCTGATGTTTCAGGTTTTGTACGAAATCTTCCTGATGGGCGAGTAGAAATTTTGGCTGAGGGGTCAAAGGAATCATTGGCTAAATTTGTGAACTGGGCCCAAAAAAAGGGATCACCAGGTTCTAGAGTCACAAAAACTGATGTTAAGTGGAATGAGATTAAAATCCGTGAGTATTCTGGTTTTCAAATTACTTATTGAAGATCTAGACGAATCCTTGAGTACTTTAACAAAATCAATAATTAAATCTCCGTGGTTACAATGTTTTCGGAAATTTTCTAGCGAAATAATGAATAATTTGTCTCTTTAGTCAATACGGAAACCTTTTTTCTTTATCATTCCAGCATTATCTACAAGTCCATTTTTAATTTTGGGAATACTGGAAACTCGTTTGAATGAAGCCTTACATCACCTTCACACTTGAATTCGAATATCGGGTCGGAAAAAGAACTCTTCTACAATCTTTGTTGGGCATCTGCCCATTTGATCATCTACCAAGAAAAATAAGAAAAATTCGGCAAAAAGATGGAAAAAATAAGTTCGAAATTCAAGTTTTTTTTCAAGAAGTTGAATATCTGGAGGAGGTCTATCACCAACTCGAAATAAAGTCCAAAGATATGGAAATACAATTAAATTCGCTTACTTGTGGCAAGGTTAAAAAAATCGAAATTGGAGTGGTTACCTGAAGAGAGGAGAATAAACCAACTAAATTAGTTATCAGATGCCTCATCATTATGGAAATTTTCGTCCATTTCAGGTGTTACAGTAGAAGCAATCCTTTCAAAGAAAGCTAACTCATCTATTTGCTGGTAATCTGATAGTATAATTGAATTAATTATAATTCTTAAATAGAGCATATTTCCATGATACAATTCATTGTCTAAGACGATAACTTTTTTATTTTTTGTATCTTGAGAGATTTTTTTGAAAGGAGATTCAAAAGTCAAGGGATAAGAACCTATTACACTGTAATTAACAGAAGGAAGAATTTCAAAGCCAATTAACGTGTCATTCATGATCCACAATGGAATCGCTAAATTTTGGTTTTTCCAGCGGCCAAGAAAAGCTAAATCAACAGTATCTTGGTCAGTTCTGAGAATGAAACTGATAGAACAGTCTGTAAAAAAGTGGGATATGAAAGTCCAGAAAAAATCTTTTGCTTGAGATAGGTAAACTGGAAGTGGGAGTTCGAAGAGAGTGGATAAAGATGCCCCAAAATCACTCACATCGAACTCCACTAACCAGGAGTGTAAGTCTAAATTTAGATAATCACGGATCGAAAGAGGTTCAACTAATTTGCTTAAATGATTCATCGTTTTCATCTTCAGTATTCTCACTGTCTCAGACTCCTTATAAGCACCCAGAAATCTAGAGAATGAGAGAGGTCTACGAAAATAAAAAAGGAAGGAAGAAAATCAAGAAAAAACTAATTTCTTTTGATAGCAAAAAAATTTATCTATTCTTTGAAAATACACAATTAAAATAAAAAACACACTCACATCCACAGTTGGTTGAGATGGAAGTCACAAGCGAGTATGAATCAAAAGTGGTCTGCGATGGACCATGCCATGTCTGTAAACATTCAAGGGAAAAAGACGTTAAAACTCAAGCGGAAGAAATTATCTACTACTGTCGCAATTGTCAGGAGAAATATCTCTGTAATGACGTCCTTGGTCGTGATAAACAGAGTTCTGAATATTTATGTCCTAAATGCAACAGTACAATGGCTGAAATTACTGTCGATCGAGCCCATCAACTTGGGTTAGCTTTTGGATTTCATTTCTCTCGACTGTCTCCAAGTGTTAAACCAGTAGATCAAATTAAGAGAAGTTGGTTTTATTCCACCCAAAGAGAAGTCATTTCGAAAGATTTTGTAAAAGATTTAATCAATTATGAATTGTTAGACACTCCTCAATTACTTGATCTTCTCTTTCACTCAGATCTCCCTCCTAAACCTTCCGATTGGATTCGAGACAAAAAAGCACTTTTATGGGAGATTTTTGCCAGTAAACCCCAAATAATCAGATCGATCCATAACTCATTAATCACCCGATCTGAGAATCGAAAAGGGGATTTAATCATACGTGCGGCAGTAAACTATCGAAAATTCGGCTGTGCGTACTTGAGTGTAATTATTCCTCCTCCTATTGCTGGGACTGTCGACTTGATTGGTATTGATGAGAATACAGGAGGACTAGTGTGGATTATTGTTCAAGAAAATTTGATTGATGAGCAACTTATTGGTACAATTCTGAATGAGATCTTGAGTATCCCTCCACTTGAATTTTTAGGTGTCGAGCGAATCCTAGTACTGACTCAGAAGTGGATCTGGACGGCCAGTCAAATTGCTCTTCATCAAGGCCGAATTGCCACTCGCTGGCATCAAGTTCAATTAGAAACTTGGGAAGAAGATGCCATAGCTGGTTACAAAAAAATCTAAGGTTCAAATAAAATTATGATTTTATCCTCATTAAATTTCGATTCATGATGGGAGATAGTAGCTCGTAATTATTTAAGACAAGAATAATGCTTGATCACATTTATATTCCTAAAAGAAACATTTTCTCAATTCAATTCAATTGAAAACCTTTAAATTTAGTTCTGTCCAGTGATATTTTCAAGATATTCTTAAAGGAAAGTTTATTAGATATTTATTATCCACAGTATTAACGGATAATCGAGTGTCACCAACGATTGATAATTAAAAATGAGGTAATTAAATGAGTTTTTTGATGAAAATAGTCCTCGCAGGCGATGGAGCCGTAGGAAAAACAGCATTACGAGAGCGATATCTAGGAAAGGGCTTCTCTAGTAACTACATGATGACCATTGGAGCCGATTTTGCGCTTAAAGAAGCAACTATTAGAGAAAAATCAATCAAATTTCAGATCTGGGATCTTGCAGGACAACCCCGATTTGGTACCGTCCGTAGCGTTTACTATTATGGCTGTCTTGGGGCACTACTTGTTTTTGATGTTACTCGTCCAGATACCTTTACCAATCTCGACTCGTGGATTGATGAGATTTACAAGCACAATGGGAAGGGTGCTATTCCCGTGGTTCTTTTAGGAAACAAAGTTGATCTCAGGGAATCATTCCCCAATCACGTAACTGATGCCCAAGCCGAGGAGTTTGCTGCAAAGAAATCTGAAGATACACAAAAGTCGGGTTTTTCAATAAAATATATGCCTACATCTGCAAAATCGGGGTTAAACGTATCAGCTGCTTTTGACGCGCTCGGAAATGTTTATCTCGATTATGTTGAAACCCAAACCTCTTCATAATCTACGTCCTCCTTTTCTCCCTCTTTTACGAAACATTGCTCGCCTGAAAAAAGGGGAGATTTCTATTTCCAGTTTCCCCACTAGAAGATGACAATAGGTGCAGATTTTGTGTGAATTATAATTTGATATCATCAATAGAACTGATGATACGAACTCCATCAAGATTGGGAATTGTGGCTTGCCCCATTAATAAAACAATATAGCGAGATTTTGCATATTTTGCATAGCCACGGGTGATAAACGATATTGTGTCAACTTCGGAATCATCCATAGCGAACCAGATCGCAATTCGATTTTTTCTAAATAGAGATCCTTTTTCTGCTAAAATATCGACCGGACTAGCCTCTGATTCTATTACACGTACATCTTCTTGGAAATTATATTTCGCTGCTTTCAGCCGTGCGAATAATTCTTTTTTCAAAATTGAAGCTTTGATATCTCCTGCTTTACGTAAGTACTTCTCACTTTCAAATTGCTGCCCCAAGCGGTTGAATGCACCAGACATTTTTCGATAGACCCGAAATAATGGTTCAATTGCTGATTGCTCAGAAGAAGATTCTAGAGTCTGCAATTGAGTTAATGCCATTAATAAATGACTTAATGCTTCTTGATCTTTTTGATCTATTATTTTGGCATCACCAAGATTTTCTTGGATTGCTGCTTCGAGCACTAATTTTACTTCTTGTTCGACAGTTTCGTACTCAGAAGACTGAATAAAAGTTAAAGCATTTGTGAGTAACTCGGTGGCTTGCTCGGCCTTTTTCTCAACAATTAATGTTTTTGCTTCTTTTATAGCATGTTCGATATCCATTTCCAAACCTCACAGAACTTCGAGAATGAAACATTCTCATTGTATATTGATTATAGTCAATTTTACTCTGATTTATATAGTCTTTTTGTGAACTCTCTAAGACTTTCATTCCTTTCCCAAACGGTATCTGGCTAGCTAATTTGGTTTAAAAGCCTTTTAATGATGCTTGGGAGCTACAGTAATTCTCAGACGAGAAAATTACTCACGATGAGATACAATTTGAGAAATGAGCGTTAAATATGATTCTACACTTTGCTTCGGTTTCAATGAAACCATTAATATTCTATCTGCATCTAATGCATAGAGGAGAATGAGATTATTTTTTCCCGTGACAGCTACACTATGGCATTCTTTTCCAAGAATTCTTGTTGGCAGGCTTAAAGCTGACGAAACTGCCGCAAGTTGAGCTGAATCAACGTCTAGACTGGATAATAGATCAGAAAGGGGAATACCTGCAGATGAAAGTAATAAAATAGCGCTTGCTTCAGGAATAGCTCTTTGCAATTTCTCTATAAGACTATCCTCAATATCAAGAGTTTTGACAATAGCATCAATCTTTGCAACAGCATCTCTCGATTGGCTTATCAAATCATCAATAGGAGGCCGCTTTTCAAATGATGTTTTAGGCAGGCGGATCGTAATGATGAGTACAGTATCGCCTTCACGAGAAGCGAGGATAATCGAATCTTCTTGAAATACTACATACTCGAGAACTTTGTCATCTAGAGTATTCTGCATGAAACCATGCGAAATTGCTAAAGCACTCGAAATAGCGGCAGGAATGATAAATAATTCTTCCCCTAGACCTTCTTTCCCTCGTTCAGTACCATAGATAGGAGATCCATCACTGGTGGCAACTAAAACTTGGTTAATGTTACGATCTTCAAATAATTTGTCAGCAATTGCTTTGATTTCAGGAATATCTTTCAACTTTGAATACCTCATGAAAACGACTGTTAAGAAAATTTACTTGCTAGTCTTAGATTAACGAAATTTAAAAAGATAACTTTTCACAGAAAATTAGGGGAGGTAAAATGTCAAAATAATAATCTGTTTCCAAGTGTAGAATTGAAAGATGGAGGTTTAAACTATCCTCTTAAGGTTAAAAAATTTATGAAGGGTATGCATCCCTTCTATGTGAATAATTCAAGATATTTCAATATAAATAAGAAAAGGGGGAGTTATTCCTTAGTATCTTGAGATACTTGAGGTTCAGTCTCTCCGTAAAGTGATTGGGAATAAGCTCCTTTTTGATCAATGTTTAAGGCTTTATCAGTTTTCTCAACTGATTTAATAGCGCTTGACTCCATCTCTAGCATTGCCCGAATAGCGTCTACGTTCTCTGGAATCGGAATGGATTCCATATGGACGTCATAGATTAAATACAGATTGTTGTTTGCATCTGTACTCAAAGTTTCTTGCCAGATGAATACTTCAGGACGATCGTATCTAGGTCTCCCTAAATCACGGAAATATTCGACCAGTTGAGCTGAGTCAAATAATCCTTGTTTTCCTGGTTCAATCAAGATACGTGGTGTTCGTTTAAACAATGCTACGACATCGTCTTTGCTAGGACTACTCTCAAGAGTTACTCTCAGCATATGAACGTGAGAAAGAGTCCATGAACCTGCGATAGCTAGAGAATGGATTTTATCCTGAAAACGGGGCATTACTGTAACTAAATCTGGTCCATGATGTGAAACGCCCAAAACAGGTGTAATAGCATTAATTGGCCCTCTGTTCGTACGTGCTGGATCACCTGCTCTCCGTGCAAGTGCAACAAATGCGTCTGAAACACCATATGTATGGGCTAATGTAGATATAATACGAGTTAAAGCAGTTGTATTGCAGGAAACAACACGTGTTTTATCAACACCAAGATGGGAATAATAATTTCCGAAAGTACTGAAGCTGCGATTGACTAAACCGTGTTTTTCTCCTCCTTGAACGATACTTCTTACATTTTCAGCTTTATAAAGAGGAAAATTCTGCTGGGGAACACCTGAAGGAGTACAATCAATGACCAAATCACATTGTTTGACCATATCATCTAGATATCCAACGATCTCATATCCCGCTTCACGCATTTTGGGTTCAAAATCAGCCACACTACAGTAGATAGGGTATTTCCTTTCTACTGCGATGCGTAGTCGAACATCAGAAATGATATCAGCTACCCCAACGAGTTTCATATCAGATTGGGCTGCTACTGCATCTGCTACTCGTTTTCCTATCACTCCGTATCCAACAACACCTATTTTTACCTTGGATTTAGCCATCTATCATTCTCTCCCAGCTTTTTCAAGAGATGACAACATTTTTTTTCCTTTCTCAGTTAAGTAGAACATTCTTAAAACTGATTGTCCAGCAACCTCGATATTGGTCTGCCCAAGATAATCCAAGGTTTTTCTAACAATCGCAACATCGTGATCGATATAACTTGTTGCTTCTAACCAACCTAAGGATAGGAGAACTTTTTCTAATGTTAAGCCACTCTTTTCCTTAATTTTTTTATAGGGAACACCACGGACTCCCGCAGTAGTGTGAAACCCTCTAAAAAATTCAGAAGGATCTCCTAATGTAAGGATGACTTTTATTTGATCTTGATTTAGTTCCTTAATTTCTACCATTTGTTAACGCCTTTTTCATTACGGGTTGAATAACGCGAATTAACCTATGTTTAACTCTGCTTCGTATGTATTCTCGAAATGGGTGAACATTACTTATTACCAAGCTTTCCACTTTAACTTAGAATTAAGCTAGATCTGCTAATACGGCCAGAGTATTGCAAGGAATTGAGAAAACACCAATTCTAGATTATACAACAAATTATAGCCGTTTGTAGTACTAAAGAATAAAATTGCCCCAGTAAAAATGGTGTAAAGAGGTTTTCAGAAGGGGTCAATCCTGTTGTCGGATAGCTTGACAGCTATGGACATTTATAGACAAATATGACAAGATAACATTGAGGAAAGAAGAGAAATAGGAAGCAGGATATCTTAGGAGAAGGGTGTAGAGATTACAATACATGATTAACAGAGTGTTCAACCGATTTCATGGGATTATACCAAAATGACACGCTAGGTAACTTCTTGATATTAGAATAACGGGAAACAAGCAAATTTGTTTTAGATTCCAGGACTTAGTAGGTTTATAAGAAGAAAAGCTACTAATCAATCAGGATCGTCATGTGTATTTCCTATTGCCGAGAGTTCTACGGAGACGTTAAACGCCTGTGGAGAGGCGGTAAGACCTGCATTAATGCTGGCTCGCGTCGCTGAATCAGGAAGAACAGCTCCAAGGATTGTTACGAATAATTTTTCCCAATTATTCCTAGCTGTCCTCTTTGGGTAAGTCTTTCAGAACGGTGATAAAGCTATTAAGCTTTTAAACCTTTGGAGGTTAATGAAAACATTCGAATTACCTTTTGGCCGGCAATTTCAACTGTAGAATGTCCTAAATAATCAACGATTTGTCTTTGGATTGCACAGGTGTGTTTAACGAGCTGTTGAGCTTCTAAAGCTCCGAGCGAAAGAAGCGTTTTTTCAACAGTTAAATCTGTTGTTTTCATGATTTCTTTGTAGGGAAGGCCTTTGAAGCCGTTATCAGCGTCAGAAATATAGGCAGACTTTTTTTTCAGGGAGGTAAGGATCTTTACTTGATCTTCGTTAAGTTCAACCATCTTTTTCACCCAATTTATAGACATTTAGTCTTTGTTGATTATAAAAGACAGTATAGCATCATCCTTCTTAAAGACCCCTATGAAGGATACAGGTCAAAAAACTCAATAAATCAATAAGAATTTTGAAGGAAAAGTCCCTAGAAAAATGCGAAAAAATACAACTAATTTCAACAATCCTTTAATGTGAGAGAGAGCATTTTGGAGGCAATAGTTTCAGGAAGCTCACTTGAGAATTTTTGATTATCAAGGATTTCTGCTCCCCCTAACTGCTGAACTGGTAGGATATCTATAAACATATGGAAATTATTATCAGGTGTAGGTGGAGTCTGACGTACAATGATATTCCGGTCTTTCACAAGGTGATAGTTCTTTCCTTCACGCTTAATAAAATTTGAGAGCATTTTGTTACTTTGAATAATGATTGGTGCCAGTGTAGATAGTTCTTTTTTGTCAAGTAACCAGAAAGCTGACACATGTTGGCGGGGTAATAATCTTATATGCGAATCTTTTTCGGGGGCATAGGCTAAAAAGGCCATCCAGTATTTGTTACTTGCTATAATCCTGTTTTTAATTGAAATTGACTCTGAAAAGAAATTTATTTCACCTTTTTCCCAATATTGGCACTTTAAACAATTATTGTGACCTTGGGATGCGAGTGTATAGGATGCATTCTTACTTCCCGATCCTGAAGGATTGAATATCAACGACTGTCCATGTAAGTGGGGAATACTTGCTCCTGCACGAAGACCAATATTAAAAAATGTATGAATCGTGACATTTTCCAATCGACGTATGGTAGGATGGCTAATACAGGATTTCATGGTTAAATGATAGTTTTGCAAAAAAATATCCCATTCTTCTACTGAAACTTCTTCAGGAAATGAATAATGTTGAGTGAAAATGTGAACCAAAGATAATCCCAGCGGATGACGTGAATTTTGATATTCAGACGCTTCCTTTTCTACCACTCGGGAAATTGGCGGATAAAGATTGATGGTACTAAATGCAGTGGTTGAATGAAGACTTTCATTGGTTGGTGTGGTTGAAAATGGGTCTTTATTCAAACTTAGGTCTTTAGTAATAACAATTGATGGAATCTCCCCCTTTATTAACTTGCAGAAACTATCATTGGGAGAGGAATGTATTTTTTCAGGCGGTTGAGTATGAATAAGTGTGGATCCAAATTCGATTCGTCTTCTCCCACGAATCGGACTGAAAAATGTCTTATGGCCAACTTTCATTCCTTTGTTATCAACAAAAGTAGAGAATGGATCATACCTTTCAATTGGTAGAATTTTCTTCCTGGAAAAGATACCCCATTCTCCGTCGATCTTCTGTTCAGATTTGTGGAGAAATTTCTTATTGTTGACCAGGAAACGCCCATCCTTTACATTTTTGATTGTGAATGCTTCTGGAGTTCATAGACAGTCAATATAATCCAAATATTGAACAAAACCACAGTAATTTTCTGTACAACAGGGCCAAATTCTCCAAACGTTAGTAATAATCCGAGGATAATAACTGAAAGAGCACATACATATCCCAGATGACTGATAACCCTATTCCAGTTTTTTAATGTGGACTTGGTAATGGAAGAAACCCAGAAAGTGGTTATTGCCATCAAGATAAACAACATAACCGCAATGACATCATGAATATCAGATGTTGCTCCTTTACTCGGAAAAATTACTACTCCTATCAAACAAAAAATCATTACATTGTACAGTAAGTAAATTATAGTAAACTCTTTTATTTGTTCCTTAAACAATCTAATGACATCATTTTTAATCTTGGATAAAAGATAGCTTAGGATTACCGCCTCAATCAGAATTGCTAGTGAAAAGAAGAATGAGGAAGGCCAAATGTTCCCTAATTTTGAGATAGTTTGCTCAAATTGATTATAGTTTGGATATAGAGCCATAGCAACAAGTAAGAATAGTAATGTTAATCCAAGGCCAGCTAATACCAGCTTCAGAGTGTTAGATATCTTTATGCTCTTGATCATCTCGAATACTCCATACATCTCAAATGATTTCACTTTCTTCTTTTGTGAAAAGCTTATGAGAAAATGATTTTGCAGACATTTTCGATCCCTAAATGCTAATTATTTAGAATTCGAACCTTAATGAACTCTTTTAGAAGACCATAATAACTATAATGACGATAAACATTGAAAAAAGAATAACAATAAATACAATGGCGATCTGTTATTGACAAGAAATTTGATAAGTTGATATAAGGTAATATCATTATAAAAATATTTAATCTACATAAGCTGATTGCAGGTTTCTTCTATGGAAGTTACTATGAGTATGGGTCGAGGAAAGTTACTCTCCCGATCCAAACAGTTCATTTTCTCTACTGCAATTGAGGATAGTGCCTCTAAATTATCTCGGATCAATTTTCAATATGGACTAGCAAAGATGCATCTAGTACAATCGTATCTTGGAATGGATCCGACAGCTACTTTTATTGCAGCTCCAGATTGTACGATTACTCGAAATATTGAACGTTGGAGGAATGGTATTGGCTATGGTGGTAAAATCACTTGGGGAGATAACACAGATCCCATTGTGTTTGTTGATACAATGCCAAATGCCTGTGGAATGTTGGTAGGTTCATTGAATGAAATTCCTGATCCAATCGAATTGATTCAGAAAGTTCATGAACTCAATGATAGCAGCGGAGAAATAGAAATTGAAGGTGTTCCAATCCATTGGAATTTTGGGAGTGGAAATCATTTCGTTAACGTGTTTGAAGTACATCCTAATCCAGCAGTCAGTGAATCATCCGACCTACCCGAGTATACATTTATTACTCATTCTTCCCCCTCTGAACTGAAAACAGATGATAATCCAAAAGGAATGGGATTGTACCATCATATGAGTGATACTGTTAAACATTTCTCTGAAACTCTTGAGACCCCCTTCGGTGATATTCATTATTTAGTTGACAATAATGCGCGTAGATATTATGAATTTTTTAAGTGGGCTGACACGATTGGTGCTAAAAGACGTATTTTAGCCGCTGAAATGATCTTTGGTAAAGATTTTGATGTTATTTCAGATACTACTCACCAAGGCATGAAAAGCTTAAATGAGGTAGTATTGGGTGCGTATACATTTGCTAAATCTTCGCAAGAGCAATTATACCCTGTAACATTAAGGGCTGATCTTCCCTGTTACCTTATGAAAGGAATTCCAAATTTTTCAGATGAAGCAGTTAGTAGTTTAAATTTCAAAGAAAGAATGGAAAGGTTTGGATTGAAGGATCGAATTAAAAACGCTGATATCCTACCGCACGGCGGGGGGTATGTTTTTCCACATATCGTCGCCATACCAGAAATCTTTGAAACAGTTGAGAAAAGGAGGTATTTTTCCGTGGATCTTGGAACTGGTATTGGATCTTTGATGTTTGAATCCCCTAGGGAACTGCAATTCGCATATCGTGGGCGTAGTGTAGTTATTCATACGGTAGAGCTAGGCTTAGGTGAAATTGTTGCAAGAATGGTTCCACGGTTTGCTTTAAAAATATAAAGAATACATCAGTTATTCAGAGTCCTTTTTTCTCCGAGTGATTAGATTCTGGAATAAATCTGAAAGTTGGGGGTGGTAATACCACAATAAATTCCATAAGCTATGAAGAGTCAATATGCCCAAAGCGATTATGAACCATAACTCACTTGCTGGGAGAATTTTCTCAAAAATTGTTTGATTATTTTCCTCCCACAGTTGAATATAGGTTGCAGATAAAATATATGCTAATTCAGTAAAATATACAAAAACAAATAAGAAGTTTCCAAGGGCGAAAACTGAATATGCTTGGACAAATTCATAATCATTTATTTCTCTTGGTATTACCTGCTGTTTGCTTAATTTAAATATAACCTCATAGGAAAATTCTCCAAGGAAAAGAAGAATCCTAAATACAACAACCATAGTAATGATTGCAATAATTAACCCAATGAGTGATCCTCCTACTTCTGGAAATCTTTCAATTAAGTACCTTAGGATTGGAGTATTTAACGCTCCATCATTAAATTTCCCCAAAGCTTCTTCAAAAAGAGGATTTTTATTGAAATCAAATATTAAAACTGCATATAATGCTCCAAGGGTTGTACTGAAAAAAGACCATATACCTGTTACTATCATACCTCCCTGAGTCAAAGAGGAATTTCTCATAGAATCAAGTATTATCCCAAATCCTATACCGATTAATAGCAGAATTGGAACAATATAGCGAGGACCGAATGCAGCACCTCCATGAGCTTCATATTTTTTCCCGTAGAAAATAATGAAGGATAATATAAGTGAGAATATGATCATTATCTCAACAGGATAACGTCTATAAGCAATAAATAAACCGGCAAATCCAAATAACACAATTGGACTGAAATATATTAATCCTCGACTGTCATTTAGTAGCAATACTACAATTCCTTCATGAACCGGTTCTAAAAGATGTAATGTAGAGGCCCAAATATGTGAAAACGATAAGACGTTCGCTAGAATGCTACCAAAGTTTGTATAATTGTAGTAAAAGAGAGGAAAAGCAGATAAAGTCGTTGCTGTTCCATAAATAAAAACAGATTTGAAGCTCTCTTTCCAAGAAAAATTATTCCGGCTAATAGGCAATAGAATCAACATGGTTAACCAAGGGATTGCAAAAAGAGAGGGAAATTCAATGACAAAACCAAATCCACTAAAAAATCCTGCAGCAATCAAATGATAATTGTTTTTACTTTCCCTATATTTCAAAACATGATAAACACTACTAATTAAGAAAACTGCTGCAGGGACGTGGCCAAACATAGTTCTTGCATATACCCAATATGGTGTTGTAAAGGCTGTAAGTAATGCACCTAAGGCACTACTACGTTCCGAAACTCCCATCATCCTACTAACATCGTACAAGCGAAGTATACCGAAAGCAGCTAATAAACATAGGCCTATTTGAATACCTACAACTGCCAAAATATCATTATCTGGTAAATAGCCAATATAAGAAGAAACAATTGAATCTAAAGTTGGCCACAAATCCATCAAAAAATTTCCAAGATTTTTACCAAGGATGAAGAATGGAATCGAAATGAAAGCAACACCTGGTGCTTTATCACTATATAATTTATCATCGATCAGTGCATAGTCGGGAGAAAGCCAATATTGGCTACCTTCCTCAATGTATTCTACAGGAAACCAGAATCTTCCTTCTTCAACAATTGACTTGGTTACTAAGAAGCGAGAGGTAGCATTGGGCCCTTGGAGTGTAAGAGGAATAGTGATCATATAAACAATGAAGACAAATAAGAGTAATTTCCCTCGTAGAGAAAATACTTTTGTGAATTTTTTCCAAGTAATATACGATTTAAATGATTGAAAAGTCATTTTACTCATTTTAATATTTTGATTTTGACTTATTGAGACTAAAATTATGTGAATTCCTTGAAAAGGCTTAAAGTCTGTATCTTTATGGAGGGGGAACTGGTTTAACGATGATAGAATTACTAAATAAAAAATTAACTTAATCTGCCAGAAATACAGTGAAATTATGTCGAATTTCCGTTTTTTCTAAATACCCAGATTTTACTAAGTGTAAAGTCAATGATTGTACTAACACCCACAGAAAGCACAGCAGAAAGGAAGTACCAAATTTTGAAGATTTCAGTTAAGAGGATCGTAGATATTGTATAACCTAAGGCTCCAAATATCATGGAAACAACGTATTCTGAATATTGAGCTAGAAATGGTTTATCTGTGGATTTAAACGTAAACTTTCGGTTCAAAAGAAAATTATTTGTAATCCCCAAGAAGTAGCCAATCGGTAGTGCCATCCAATATGGAAAATGCCCAATTTCAGTAAGACAATACAAAATAGTAAGCGATAGAACAGTACCAGTAGCGCCCACGATTGCAAATTTAAAAAATTGGGTTAGAGTTTGAAATTCTTCGCTTTTCAGTGCATTCAATTGTAGACACCCTTCCATTCAAGATGTATGAATTCTAACGGAATTGATTTGTGATTTCTAAAGAAGATAACCACTTCATATTTCTTTCTTGGGCAATGGATATGTATTGTTCGATTTGTTTTAAACTAAACCCATAAATGCACACTGATTGATCATAATGACACCGATACCAGCTTATGGTCATTTTAATGGTTTCTTCTATATTTAAGAGTCCATGCCAATGGAGTTGGTGGTGAGCTTTCATACAGTCAAGTTTCAAATAATGTGCTTCCTCTGGCTGTAAATCTGCATCTTTAGCTGGTTTCCAAGATCCTTCGCCCCAATTCTGGATTAATAAGTCTACCAAATCGTTAACAGCAATATCTTGGCCTTTATTTGGACAAAAATTCCATGCAGAGGTATATTTTTCAGTATTTTTCCGTAATAAAAGTCCTAACCATAAATATCCAGCGATTGGTTCAAGAACATGCTGCCAAGGGCGTATAGCATGAGGATTGCGAATTTCTACCGGCAAATGTTCAATTAATGCCCTAATACAGTCTGGAATAATTCGATCTTTTGCCCAGTCACCTCCTCCGACAACATTTCCTGCTCTTGCTGAAGCTATTGCTACTTTATTCTTTGAGAGGGCCTGTTGCGAAAAAAATGATTTTCTGTAGGCGTTTGTAACAATTTCAGAACAGGCTTTACTAGAACTGTAAGGATCGTTCCCACCTAAAGGATCATTTTCCCGATATCCCCAAATCCATTCTTTATTCTCATAACATTTATCACTTGTAATGTTAAGCACCGTTTTTACTGAGGGAGTTCGGCGTACAACCTCAAACAGGTTAACCAAACCCATGATATTAGTTTCGTATGTGTACTTAGGATCTTTGTATGATTCTCGCACAATCGGTTGAGAAGCGAGATGAAAAACGTATTCAGGATTCAATTTTTTGAAAACTTCTGCTAGATGTTCCTCATCACGAATATCCCCAATGACGTGGTTCACTTTATTGCTTAGCTTAGCAGTCTCAAAAATACTTGGTGTTGTATTGGGTTCTAAGGAATAACCTGTAACATCTGCTCCAAGTGCTTTGAGCCACATGACTAACCAGGATCCTTTGAAACCCGTATGTCCAGTTACAAGAACATTTTTTCCTTGATAATCTAAGTTTTTTCTGTCTACTGTTGACAAGTAATCACTTCTTTTTAGGGGTCTAACCGGTTCTTTTGTCAGGTTATCGAAACTTTTCACCAGGCCAAGGAATATTACCTGTTATTTTACCATCTTCCCAGATATGGTTTAATAACTGATATTCTCTATAAGTATCCATGGGTTGCCAAAATCCATCATGGGGAAACATCATAAGTTCTCCATCTTTCGCTAATTCACGTAATGGTCCCATTTCGAAATTTAAATCTTCACCTTCAGGTAGATAATCCCATATTCTTTTCGAATCAAATACAAAGAACCCACCATTAATTCTTCCACCTGTTGTTTGCGGTTTTTCATTAAACTCCGATATTTGATTATTATCGGTAACTTCGATTTCACCAAACCGACCACTTGGTCTAACGCCTGTCACAGTCCCAATTTTTTTGTGAATCCTGTGAAAGCTGACTAAATCGTCGATATTGACATCAGACAGACCATCTCCATAGGTTAACATGAAAATATCATCATTTTCAACGAATTTCCTGACTTTCCGTACTCTTGCACCTGTTTGTGCATTTTCTCCAGTTTCTACTAATGTCGTTTGCCAGTCGATTTCATGATTACTGTCATTATAATACTTGATATTATCAGGTTTATCGATTTGGATTGTAAAATTGTTTGCCATTGCTTTGAAATTTAGAAAATAACTCTTAATCTGCCATCCCAGATATCCTAAACACAATATAAATTCCTTGTAATTGTAGTAAGCATAGTGATTCATGATATGCCATAATATAGGGAATTTACCAATTTGTACCAGTGGTTTGGGAATCGCATTGTCAGTTACTTCACGAATTCTTGTTCCTCTACCGCCACAGAAAATAACTGTCTTCATAAATAACACATTCTATCGTGAAATTTTACCTTATACGTTGATAACTAAGTTTATTTCATTTTTACAAGTTAAAGATAGAATTTTTAATATCTCCTTTCAAAAACCAGTCTTCATTAAGCACGATAATTCTTTAGTAAACTTGAAGAATTGGAATATAATTCTTTACAAAACGAAGTTTACTTCTAGTAAGTTAATCACAAGTAGATTTTTGATAGAGAAATGAAATAATTGAAATTTTTCTCACAAAACAGAAATAAGGTTGGTTAAATGAAAAAGATCGATTTAGAAGCAATTTCAAAGAAAAAAATCTTGATTACTGGAGGAATTGGATTTGTCGGGACGAATCTGGTAATTAAATTACTTTCAAACAGAATTAAACCCACGATACTAGATTTTCTATCTAATGGGAACGAGTTTGATCAGAATTTTATTCCATTCAAAAAGGATGAGGTTGAATTTTATAATAAGGATATTAGAAATCGTGAAGAAATTCTTCATACAGTTGAGCAGGTGAATCCTGACTATATTATCCATTTAGCATCAATGACTAACCTAACAAGAGATTTTTACCATGCTCATCAATCTGTTGACATTAATATTAGGGGTACATTGAATCTCTTGGAGGCTGCAAATTCACAGAAAATCGATAAATTTATTTTCTTAAGCTCCAGTGATGTTTATGGTGGTGTAGCTCCTCCTTTCCAAGAGACTCAGAATGTTATTCCAGCATCACCGTATTCTGTGTCAAAAGTTGCATCTGAATTATATTCTCTTATGTTTAGTAAAGTCTATGATCTTCCCGTTGTCGTTCTTAGAGGATTTAATGTATTTGGAAAATATCAACAACCAAATAGAGTCATCCCGTATATAATAACTGAACTGTTAAATGGTAGAGAGGTTAAGTTGACTGAAGGAGAGCAAAAGCGAGAATTTAATTATATCGACAACTTAATTGATGCTATTTTGCTTTCACTAGCTAATTCTGAAATTCATGGGGAAATTATCAATATTGGATATGGGGAATCAGTAAAAGTTCGTGATATTGCTCTCAATATAGGCGGAAAGCTTGAATCAATAGATAAACTTAAATTTGGTGCCATATCCTATAGACCAAATGAAATCTGGGACATGTACTGTGATAATAGCAAAGCTAAACGATTATTAGGATGGGAACCACGAATAAGCTTGGAAAAAGGCCTAAATAGCACTATTGAGTGGTTTAAATCACAGTATTACGGAAAGAGATGAGTAATTAAATTGTCAACGCATTAAGGGAAAATGCTTTATAAGATACTCATTGGCTGTTCTAATCAGTCTAAACGATTCCTTCTAGCAATCTTAGCTGTAACGATGCAACTTTATCCTTTTAATATTGTTAGGAAATTAAATACAATCCTGGGTGGTGTAAACCAAGATGACACACAAAAAGAAGCTTGCTGTAAAGTTGATTGTCACCTGTTTAAATGAAGAAGGGAATGTTCAGGAATTCATACATGAATTGATGGAAAACATATCAACTGAAGTTGAACTCGCAATATTACTGATTGATAATGGATCCAAAGACAATACTGGAGCAATAATTTCTTCTTTAGCTCAGAAATATTCATCGATCACTCCTATTCATCGTGAAAATACTTTCGAATATGGAAAATCCATATTAGAAGCTCTTAAGATCCCTACTGATTTTGTTCCCGATTATATTGGTTGGGCTCCATCTGATAACCAAATCAGTGGAAAAGATGTGAATAAAACAATTAACACACTCATTTCAAGTTCATTGGACTTCATCAAAGTTGAAAGATATGAGAGAAATTATTCCATGTGGCGTAGAATTCAATCTTTCGGATTCAACGCTATAGTATCACTCCTATTTCTTAAAAGGATAAAGGACATAAATGGATCTCCAAAATTCTTCCATGTTGACCTCCTACCGAAACTTAATTTACAGAACGAAGGTTGGTTTCTTGATGGGGAGGCATTTCTAAAAGCTCTCAAATTAGTGAGTAAAAGAAAAATGTCTTCAATTTCTGTAAAATTTAATGAAAGGACACATGGAAGATCAAATACAAGTTGGATTACAGCATTTGAACTTTTAGTGAAGGTAGTAGTCTTTCGTTTTTGGGGGATAAGAAAATGGGCCAAAAAAAGTAAATCAAACTGAAAAATCGGATCTCATAGAAAGTAGATTACCGAATCCAATCCAATTCATTTGGAGGATTTGATGATAATGTCTATCTTCAAATGAGCCACAAAGACCAATGGGTGAATGACCATAACACCTTAAAGCTATAAAGAAGGAAGAAGCTGAGGATAAGCAAAAAGATTTTAGGAGAATTGGATAATTCATCTGTTAAGACAACGTGAGGATGAAAAATCGATCCGATATACCTGACAATTGACCAACCTGCTGCTGAATAACTTGCATATAGAATTACTTGACCAATTATTGCTAATGAAAAGCTGGGCCACTTTCTAAGAGGAAAGAAACCAATGATTGCTATTAAAAATACAAACGAGTATTTTTCTAATAACCATCGAATATCTCCCATGTCAAGCATCTCGAAAAACCCTGAAAAAAATCCATCAAAATCTGCTCCCCAAAACATCTTTCGTAAATCTCCCAGAGGAAGAGGAGCAGTTGCATCTACATGAAGTAACCATAACAATGGGAAGATTCCCCAAATTAAAACCCAACTCAGTTCTGTATTCAAAAAATCAAGAATTTGATGTGGTTCCTCAGGACTTTTAATTTTTTCTTCATGAGTAATGGAAAGTTGTTCTCTAAATGAAAATACTCGTTTTCGGATAATAGTCGTAGTTTTAATCAAGATTATGATTGGGAAAAATGGAATAGCGAGCAAAGAACCAGCAAATAGTCTTTCATTCCTTTCTCTAATGCATCGTCCGAAATAAATTGCTGCATAAAGGAAGAAGAAAAGTGCTCCCTCGTATCTAGCAAATGTAGAAATTGCTAAAAAGAGACCTGCAAGTGGATAGCGTTGTTTTTCAAAGAAATACCAAGATAAAATGACAAAAGTTAAGTAAATAGGTTCAGAATAGGCTACTGTAGAAAATACGAAAACAGGTGGAAAAAAAGCAAAGAACAGAGTTGCATAAATAGATTTTACCTCATCTAAATAATGTCTAGCCATCAAATAAAAGGCCATTACTGAAGTTACCGAGAAAATATTTGTGATAATGACAGCTGAGACAGTATAATGAAGCTCAATAGGAGATATTTGTACAAGTATATTAATTAAGAAAGGATATAGTGGAGGAAATACCCAAGCACGGTAATCGGTGGAAGAATTTATAGGGGCATAACCATTTTTCGCCATGGGAATATAGATATTACTATCCCAGCGAGTTCCGAGTAAATCAAAGAATTCTATCCCAGAATGAAATCTTGGGTAATTATTGTCCCAAACTGTTTCTCCAAGGAGGTTAAAAAGTTCTATAAATATAAAAAGCATAGCAAATTTAATACAAATGAATAAAATCATTGTAGTCAGAAAAGAATGCTCTCTAATCCAATTTTTGAACTCCTGTTCTTTCGCTTTGAACGTATCTATCCAAATGTTTATTTCGAACCCCATCATTCAACGAAATCTTCGAAAGTTCAAACCAATATTTAGGAATTATCATTAACCGAGGGATTCTGCAAAGTGGAGTAATCATAGGGAAAAATCGTTTTAGACCTTCGAATTTGAGTATCCATTTAGCATTGTTTATGTAATGGATTAGCTTATATCATTCTGATTATTGCGTTTTATTGAATAAACAGTGAGAGTTCATGCATGAAACATCAAGAATATTGTGAAAAGGGACGCACAACAAGTAAATCTGAAAACTAAATAACTTAGGAGAGATATAACATGGGTCAATTAAAACTACTAACAAAATCCATTGTCTTTAGTACACGCTCCCGCAGACGATTCTTTACATTTGTAGCAGTATTTGCAATACTTAGTGGAGCAACGATAATACTTATCAACTATTTTGATGGTTTTTCACGTCAAGAATTATTGGATCAAAGAGGGATTGTATTAAAGGCACCTGCGTTCGGTACAGCTTCCCCATTGTCATTACTTGAGGCTGAAAGCAATAGCCCAGTTGGAATTGGAATTGATGATGGCCAGACTTTAGCTGGAGCCTCAAAAGTAATATTCTACAAATATGTCGACTTTGGATCCACTTTACGAATTTTCAGCATGAACCCAAGCTACCCATGGGCATTTTCGGATTTAAAACCAAATAATCTTGCAAAAGGACATTTTCCTTATAGTACACATCAAGTTTTGGTCTCTGAAGATATATTGATGACTTTAGCAGATGCAGAGGGAGGAAATCAAATCTATACGAAACCAGGTCTGGGAACCTCCTTCACACTTGGAAGTAGTGCTGATGACCCTTTCAAATTATCTATCTCGGGTATATTCAAGAAACCCGCAGCTGCAGAGGAGGACGTTACTCGAGAATGGATATTCCTGACTGAAAAAGCTTTTGCAACGCTCATTGATGGATCACACCTTGATTTAGCCAAGAATGAGGTTTATATCCATTCAATTACGGTTATTGCTGGAGGAGACGTTTTTAGTGGCCAAACTTATTCAAATGTCGATCAACTTGCTTCAGTATTAAGACCATTGAGCCAAGGAGCAGGTGCCAATTTCTACGAACCCGATTATACACCAAAATCTGAGAAAGATGAACTACGCAACATGATGTTCTTATCATTGGTATTTGGTCTCTTTGGAACGTTTGTGGTGAGTACTTTGTATGCATATTTAATTACTCGCTTCCGTAGAAGAGAAGTCGCAGTACTGAAGGCAATGGGTTATTCAAAATGGAGTGTGCGGACCGTGGTACTAAGTGAAATTCTTGTTGTTGCGGTAACTGGTTTTACTTTTGGATTATTAGGTATTCAAGCTTTTATTTATCTTACAAGATCAAGTGCTTATGTTTTCAATATTGTTTTCAGTTCAACAGCTCTGCTATCGTTTCTTGCTGTAGTTCTCTCAAGTATACCAGGATTTATCATTATAACCACCCGTATCTTAGGAGTACGTCCAATTGAAATTTTCCGACAGAAGTAATGAGGTAGTAAAATGAGTTCCAACACATTAATCGAAGCCAAAAATCTAACAAAGGAATATATTAGAGGAAGAAAAGAGGTTGTAGTCGCGGTTAACGATGTCGATCTTGAGATACCTATCGGAAAATTAATCATGGTTACTGGACCCTCTGGATCTGGAAAATCTACATTATTGAACGTATTATCAGGTTTAGATAAACCTACCGGAGGAAAAATCATCTTTAACGATGAGGATATTTCAGGGTGGGAAGAAGAAAGGCTCTCGAAATTCCGACAAGAAAATATAGGTTTTATATTTCAAAATTGGGAATTGATACGGACATTGACAGCTTTAGAAAATATTGAAAGTCCCCTGTATCCTTTAAAGATCAAAAGTAAAGAAATCCGAACAAGAGCAATCTCCCTGCTAAAGCAAGTTGGATTATGGGATAAAGTCGATAATTATCCTGATGAACTTTCAGGGGGTGAACAACAGCGTATTGGAATCGCACGAGCATTA
>DXJL01000033.1 GCA_019057635.1 Candidatus Heimdallarchaeota archaeon | reverse complement strand
GTACAAGCTGACAAAAATCAAACTCTTTTTTATTCCCATCTCCCAAACTCCTATTACTACTTAGATAACTTCCTCAGTTTGTAGACTTGGGAACAAACTAACAAACCATTCTCCAATTATAATTTTACTGGCACAGGAGAAGAAGAAACTCCGTATACCATCGAATTCCTCAATATTACACAAGCTGCGATTTTAATTGACATTCAAGATACGACTGTGCATTTTAAAATCGAAAATTGCTTTTTAAATGGGTTAAATGGAAATAAAGTGGTCATTTATTTAAATAATGTGGAAAACGCCTTCATTGAGAATTCTACCATTATTAATGGGTTTAATGGGCTTGAAGTCTTGTATTCTAATGAAGTCACAGTTTCTAGAAATCTATTCTATCATAATACCAGATATGGCATCTATTTGATAGATTCATCCATTACCAATTTAGTAGAATTAAATGACTTCATTCAAAACAACCTTCAGGGAGTCTACTCCGCATACGATAATACAAACAGAACAATAATTAGAAATAATTTTTGGGAGACAGATTCTGGGTGGTACTCCTTTGAAGGAAATTATAATTTTGATAAACAGCCCCAGATATCCCCAGTGAATCCAACATTTATTCATTACCTTTCGAGACCGACAGTTCTTTTCCCCAGTGATAGGTATGACAATGTATACGGAATTGAGTATGTTAGATGGTTCACCGCTTTTGATTCTAAAGGACATGAAGTTTATTACGATGTATATCTCTCGGATGATGCAGGAAGTACATGGGAACAATTAGCTACAGAGCTAATGAATACTACTTATATTTGGAATTCCTCTATCTACCCAAATGGAGAGTTTTACAAGATAAAAATTCGTGCAGGTTGTGCAGAAGGGTTAATCGTTGAAGATACGTCCAACGATAATATTTCAGTTGGATATTATGGAATGTTTGGATTCAAAAGTACTTTATTTAACCTTTTTCTGTTATTAGTAATAATTAGAGTAAAACAAAAATCTAAAAGATCTCTAAAGTGAATTAATCTATGTTCCACCAAGGATTCGATCTGGTGATTCCTCTAATAACTTTTGTGTGTCAATTATTTGAGATGAATTTGTTCCCCTAGTTAGTACTACACCTCGTCTGAATAGCTGCAGGGTTGTAGCTATTGATAAAATACACACAAACCACAGTGATAACGTTAAAGCTTGAATATTAATATTTACAGATAGCCCTAAGGTAAGAAAGCCGAAATATATATTTCTTTCTCCTTTCTCCATCAATCCGGGGTCGTGAACTCGGAAGACCCTTGCTTGCTGAACCCGAAAATAATTAATCAAAAATGCTGAAACTGCAAGTAAAAAAACAGCATTTTGAGGAAATAGGCCACTGATGAATATTCCATAGAGCCATACTGCTTCTCCCAATCTATCTACTCCTGAATCTAGGTAGTAACCAGAGACAGAACTCTTATTCCTCACTCTAGCAACCATTCCATCAAGTGAATCGCACAAAAAAGCGCTTACTAATAGAATTAATGCAAGAGTGAAGTATTGAAACGCAAAAGCGACTCCAGCACAGATAGAAAATAATAAATTTCCCCATGTAAGAACCATTGGAGATATAAAATCAGGTAAATGGATTAAATAGGGGGAACTAGCTTTTTCGAGTTTACTACGAGTATTCTCACGTATAAATGACATAGAGACCATTAAAAACCACATCACAATAAGTTCAGAATTCTATTTTTCTCATGGCAGATTTAAATCTATTTCTTGAGTTATTGTAATTCATCTCCCTTATTTTAATAACTACTTTTTGATACCAAAATTTTATTTATTCACAGAAATAGCGATTTTATCATATTTTCCTACTGGGAAAGAAAATGAAAATATGCACTTCCGATAAGAGAACTACTTTTTATCAGATTTAACAAAGTTAAAGTAAGTGAGTACACAATGAAGGATTTGTACCAAGTATTATTGACCTTAGGATTCACGAAAGAAGAGTCTGAAGAAAATGAAATGATTTTGGATCTTGTGGACGAAATCTGCAAAAAAGAAATTGAACCACATGCACAAGAAATGGATGAAATCGGTTGTAGCCATGATCCAAAGACAGGAAAAGTCACTTATCCTCCACAAGCATATAAGATTTTAAAAAAACTTGGGGAAAGCGATTTAATGGGTTTAGCAATCCCTGAAAAATATGAAGGTGTAGGCCTCTCATTTGCTCTAGTCAACTCTTGTTATGAAAGGTTTTCTCGTGCAGATGCTAGTACCTCATTATTGTTCGGACTCCAGAACTCTTCATCGGATGTTATCGAACATTTTGGCACAGAGGAAGCAAAACAACAATATTTGCCCAAACTTGCTCGCGGGGAAATATTTGGTGGACTTCTGTTTACTGAACCTAGTTCTGGATCTGATCTTGGGTCTTTGAAGACAAAAGTTGTGGATCATGGAGATCATTATCTTGTAAATGGTTCCAAGAATTTTATTTCCAATTCAGGTATTGCTGATACGTTTCTATTCTTAGGATCTACTGACCCAGAGAAAAAATCAAAAGGACTGACAGCTTTTATTCTCGATACGAAAAATAATCCAGGGTTTAAAGTATCACGGATTGAAGAGAAGTTAGGATTACATGGAAACGCAACTGGTGAAATCACCCTTCAAGATGTAAAGATCCCTAAAGAGAATGTGCTTGGGGAACTTGGAAGAGGTTTTAGTGTTGTTCTGTATGAATTATCAGCTGCTAGAATAGGCATTGGCGCTCAAGGCGTTGGTATCGCTGACGCTGCTTATCGAAAGGCTGTAAACTACGTAAAATCACGAAAACAGTTTGGTCGTTCAATTGAGAGTTTTCAAGTGACTCAATTTAAGATGGCGGATCTTTTTACAAAAATACATACCGCACGTACCGCCTATCTCATTGCCGCTCGTATGAAAGATAATAATCTGGATTTTGCTGAATACGCAAGTATTGCAAAGTTATATGGCTCTGAAATTTCTCAACAGGTGACGAACGAAGCCATTCAAATGCACGGAGGGTATGGCTATTTGGTTGACTACGATGTAGAACGTTATTATCGCGATGCCCGTATCACCCCTATTTATGAAGGTACTAATGAAGTACAAAGAATAGTCATTTCGCGTGCTGAAATGGCCAAGAATTATGCTCCAGAATAATTTTTTGGAGCTTTTTTTTCATTTTTTTAAAAAAGGGAGATTGGAGAGCGTCTACTGAAGGACGCTTCTCCTTGAGTCTTTAAGACGAAAATCGTTGTAGCTTAGTACAATAAAACCTACAGTACAAATGACAATTCCTGAAAATCCAATCATTAGCGAATTCTGTCTGGAAAGCTCAAACAAATTAATAACGCCTGAAAAGGCAAAGTAAAGGAAAGAGACAACTAAGGATATCAGTGAAGAGAACGTTGCTCGCTCCACAGATGAAATCTTATCTTGTACGATGGCTTGGGTAAGTGGTGTTCTAGAACCTCTTGTCAATTGGCCGAATAAAGAAAGGACAATAACTCCAACGAGGGAAGAACCAACCATCAAACCAAGTAGATATACTCCTTCTATTAAGATGAGAAGGAATAGCATTTGAAAGTTTGCCAATTGCGATACCCTTGACCTTATTGCCAATGAACTTATTCCTGCGGTGATATTGAAGATTGCTAATATGAATCCCATTCCTAACGCATCAACAGAATAATCGTTTATGAATATGTGCTGCGAAGCCCAAAAGGCGATGTTAGAGAATACCATCCCTGATATCATAACGATCAGTACTAACTGAAGTTCCTTTTTCAGTGATAAAGAATTTAGTGCGGTCATAATTGCAGCTTTTGGTGATTTTGCTTGAATACGGGGTGGTTCGGTATAACCAAATGCAACCAACAAGGCAAAACCCATATGACCTAGGAAAGTCAGAAATATGGGAAGTTTCAATAATGTCACTGTGGCGATTATGCCTCCGAGAATTGCCCCCAAAGCACTAGCACCAAACATAATAGTCATCCGATTTGACACTAATTTGCCAAATTGTCCGTTTGGATTACTTTCCTTTGTTAATAAGGAATCATAGATCAGGGCTGTATCACTACCAGTTTTGAAGGTAATACCTATTCCTGCTAATAACTCTCCAATTGCGAACATAATGAATGAGTCACCAATTGCGTAGAAGAATATTCCAGCTCCAAATATCACATGAAAAAGTGTCGTACATCCTTTTCGTGACCAATAATCCGCAAATGAACCACTAGGTACTTCAAGAAGTAATATTGGGATCATAAATATTCCTTGAAGAACAAGCATTTCGCTAAACGTTAGTCCCGCACCTATCCATACCAATGCAAGAACTGGGACCAGTAATACTGTAATATCTATTCCAGTTATCTGGAAAATTCGTATATTCCGATCAAACTGTTCTTGCGTTAAACCTACATGT
>DXJL01000004.1 GCA_019057635.1 Candidatus Heimdallarchaeota archaeon | reverse complement strand
TGGTTTCATAACTCGATCTGCTCCAAAAGATTATGACTATTTTCACTTATCAAATAGGTGAGTATTTGTTCCAAATTCATGTAAAGTTGTTCGCTACTCTTCGAGATAGGGGCCCTGAAGGGTTAGCAATCGGTGAGTCTTTTCCTCTGACAATAGCAGTGAATACCACCTTTAACCAATTATTAGAGCAATTAAAGATTACTACCGAAGAAGCAAAAATCATTATGAGAAATCATACAACAATTAAGTCACTCAATGAATTCTTACAAGAAAATGATGAGATAGCTATTTTTCCCCCAGTTGGTGGGGGATGAGGTATATTTTGTTTCGCTGATAACTTTTTTCTTCAAAGATCGAAAAGTTTAAACTCATTGAAAGCTCTTATCTCAACAACTTCCAATGAACAGAAATGTTACGCTTTGGAAATTTCAATATTCTTTGTAATTTTCTAAATAAAACCGTAGGTGGTAAGTATGCCTCAAATATTAAGAATTAATATGTCAGACATGACAACTAAATATGAAGAATTTCCTGAAAAATATAAAAAGCTCGGTGGTCGAGCTTTAACCTCCACGATTGTTTTTGATGAAGTTCCTCCTACTTGTGAACCCCTAGGATCATTTAACAAGGTAGTAATTGCCCCTGGGATAGTTACGGGGACAAATGCACCCAGTTCGGGGCGATTAAGTGTGGGTGGAAAATCTCCATTAACTGGAGGAATAAAAGAAGCCAATGCAGGTGGATTGACAGCCCAGAAATTAGCTAAGCTAGGACTCAAAGCGGTTGTTCTTGAAGGACAACCAATATCGAGAGAAAAATGGTTCAATGTGGTCATAAAAAAAGGGTCTGTTGAGATTGTTGAAGCCAATGAATTTGCAGGTATGGGGTTATATGATCTTATTGGTAAAGTGTGGAATAATTTCCCTAATAAACCTGGTATTATAGGTTGTGGAATAGCAGGTCAAAAATTAATGCGATCTGCTGGTGTGTTTGGTAATAATGTTGAAAATAATGACCCTGGAAGATATGCAGGTCGCGGTGGTCTTGGTGCAGTCATTGGTTCAAAAAGAGTTATTGCTATTATTACAGACGATACCGATGGTGAACGTCCACCTCCAGTAAATAAAGATCTGTTCGATGAAGGACGGGCGAAACTTGTTGCAGCCCTCAATGAACATGCCGTTACTGGTGTACTAGAGAAAGATGGAAAACCGTATGGCGGATTGAAAAATTTCGGAACGAATGTTCTTCAGAATATTATCAATGAAGCAGGGGCACTTCCCACCAGGAATTGGCGTGAAGGCCGCTTTGAAGGGGCAGCAAAGATATCTGGAGAAGCTACACATGAACTCGTAGACAAGGTGAAGGCTAAATTCCCCGATAGCCCTGCACAGTATGCCCACGCCTGTCATCCAGGTTGTATCATAAAATGCTCGAATGTCGTTCCCTATGAAGATACCGGAGAACTGCAAGTGTCTCCACTTGAATATGAGACTGCTTGGGCCTTAGGAACCAATTGTGGTATTGATAGTCATTACCATGTTTCGGAACTGAATCGGATTTGTAACGATTTAGGGCTTGATACTATAGAAGCAGGAAATACAATCGGAGTAGCTATGGAAGCTGGAATACTCAAGTTTGGTGATGGTCCTGGTGCTGTGGATTTTCTGAGGAAAGTAGGCACAGATTCTCCGATGGGGAATCTAATCGGTTTAGGTGCATTAGGTTTGGGTCAGGCCTTTGGTGTAACTCATGTTGCTCATGTGAAAGGCCAATCATTACCTGCCTACGATCCTCGTCCGATTAGAGGTATTGGTGTCACTTATGCAACTGGTACACAAGGTGGCGATCACACACAAGGGTATACGATAGCTCCTGAAATTCTTCAGGTCGGTGGAGCTCCAGATCGAATGGATATCAATAAAGCCGAATTATCAAGAGCTTTTCAAGCTACTACCGCATTTATTGATTCAACAGGGTATTGTCTCTTTATTGCGTTTGCCATTCTTGATATCGCTTCTGGTTCTGAAGGTATGGTTCAATCTATTCAAGGCTTTTTAGGAGATACATCGATCGATGCCGTAGCATATGGAATGGAAGTTTTGAAAAAGGAAAGAGAATTCAATAAGAAAGCAGGATTCACCAAATTGGATGATCGCTTACCCGAATTCTTCAAGACCGAACCCCTCCCACCTCACAATGTGGTTTTTGAAGTGACTGATGAAGAATTAGATAAAGTGTTTGAAAGTTAAATTTGTTTTCTAGTCTTCATCCTTTCTTTTTTTCTCTACAGGAGCGGTGATCACAGCAACACCTATTGCACAGATTATTCCTCCAATTAATGCTAATGATGAATATTCTCCTAAAAATATCCATGCAAATAGTAATGAAAACAGGGGAATCAAGAACTGAATATTGGCAGCTTGGACAGCACCATAAGTTTGCACAAGTTGTAAATACAGCGTAAATGCGATTGCAGCAGCACCAACCCCTATTATCAACAATCCAGTAATGCTTTCCAGAGTGTAACTACTTATTGGAGGAATAGTTTCCGTAGCAAATGATGAAACCAGGAGAAAGAGTGTGGCAAAACCAAGGTTGAGAGCGGTTACTTCCATGGTCGATTCATCAGGAAAAAGTTTTTTGAGTGAAAGAGAATAACCCGCCCAAGCGACACCTGATAGGAATCCAAGGAAATTTCCTATGAGAAAATGACCGATATTAATACCGATTAAATTACTAGATGCAAGAAAAACCAAGAAAATTCCCATGGTTGAGAGGAGCACCGCTATTGATTTCTGAGAAGAATATGTTTCATTTACAAAGAGCAGAGGAGCAATCAAATATACAAGTACAGGATTAAAATTCAGTAGAATTGAGCTGGATGCACCGAGAATAAAAAATACTGAGAAGTTCTGTCCTATAATCATCAATACTAACCACGAAGCACAAAACATTAATGCCTTGGTTCGTTTAAGGAACAATTCTATTAAGTTCCCCAATCCATTGCGACAAAGGAGAAGGAAAAATAAGGTTAAAAATCCAAGAAAATATCGTAAAAATCCAAAATATAGTCCAGGAAACAGTTTTTCTGTTCCTACCCATATTTTAGATACTAATGGGGGTGTTGACCACAATACAACTATAATCAAGGATTTAATAGCGAAATCAGCCGATATAGATTTTCCAGTTGTGTGTGACAACATTTATCACTCGATACCAATTCAGATTTGTGATTAATTTGCTTTATTAAGGTAAGTTACTGCTTTTTTCTCTGTTTGTGATTAGAGGACTTTTCCATCTATGAAATGCAAAGGTGAATTAATATCGATCGGGTCATTTTGAGACGCTAAGATTTACACCAACGTTGCTAAATATATAGATCGAAGAAATGCATGGACGAATTGGCTTCCTTCGACTTCTAATTCTCGGGACATTGGGAGACAATAGCGGATTGTCAAGGAGTTCTCAGTGATGGTTAGAAATGAAGCAATGGAACTTTGATTTATAAGTAAATCACCGCGAGAGTAGGTTAGAATTAGAGTATTGGGTTGAAACTCAGGGAGAAATTCCGAAATTTGGTTAAATAACGACTCATACACTAGAAAGCTAAAATGTGGCCGTGAGAATATTCCTTGGATTTTTGTAGCAATAACCTCATCAATGTGCTCCCAGCCATAGGATAGTTGAGCGGACATTTCGGAGGTTTCGAGATTGTTTACTACGACTTCATTTGATGATGTACGAGAGGCATGAATTTCGATATATCTTAAGGGATAAATTTTTTCATATTGATCAATTGGTAGATTTCTACCAAATCCAAGTGAAACTATAAGATCAAACCAGAAAGAATCATCCTGATTTGATGCATGAGCAAATTGACAATCATCAGAAGATATTTCAGCCTCTAACCACGAGAATAGGTTTCGAATCCTTCGAGAAATAGCCGTTCCTGCCAAATATGGAATTCCGCGTCCAAATAACCCTTCACACAGGAAAAAGATTCTAAAATTCTTATTTTGAATTGTAAAAAAGCCAATTCCTTCATTATCAGGGATTCTAAAACCATAAACACCCGATATAATATAAACATTTGGAGGAGGTTCAATTTCTGCGAGAGCAGTCACAAGAGCTGTATATAATGATCCTCCAAGGACTGGTTCTAGGTCTGATCCGACCCGTAAATGGCAGTCCCCAATGATTTGCATACATTGAAGATGTTGGATCCATATTTGAGAAACTACTACCATTTAAATTTCCTACTGCTCAAAATTTGCTTTCACATGAAATTCACAGGTTCAAAACAGCTTGTAGGGCCACTGGATAATTAACTCAAACTGAATTAACTGGAGAAATTATTTCAAGGAGGCATTATTTTCATCTTACGAGAAACTGGTTAAAATAAGTTATCTAATTAGTACAACTGGAAATGAAATCTGTTGTAATTTTCTATCCATTATTTCGTATATCAAAGTAATTAAAACAACAAATTGGTTGATTCTAGTAATCAACCACAGCTCTTCTCTCTTTTTTTTATGAATTCAGTTTAGTTACTGCCTTGTTAGTATCTTGCTTAACAAAAAATCATTCCATTATCAAAAAGTATAAATAATACTTTTATCAAATAGGATAATAAATTAGAATATCAATGAGAGAAGATTAGTTCTTATTGATTATAATATTGAATCCTATCAATCTTTGAAAATTGCAATAAAGGACCCTAGAGCTATGTTAGTAAGAGAGAAAGCAGAAATTTTAGGTTATTTTTATAAAAATCCAAAGAGTTGTTCTAATCAGGTCAATAATCATCTACTTACGAAGTACAAATCGAAAAAAACAACTTCTACTATTTTCAAATATGTTTGTGAACTAATTTCTTGTGGCTACCTGATTGATGTTGGGAAAACTCATAAAAAGTTATCAATTACTAGAAAAGGTAAGAATTTATTGGATACACTGTACAGAGGGCACGTTCAAGATAGTAAATACAATCTAATTATCAACTTGATCATTGTTTCATGGAAAAACTGTAGTACAGGTTATCGATCATTACACCGCATTAATTCCAGGTGTGGGGACTTTGGAGGACGATTACCTTGATTGACCTTCTTGCAGCCAGAGGATCAGTTGAAATTCTTATTTTCATGAATACTCGTAGTGAACCAATTTCGATTTTGGAGATAAACACCTTTTTCCAATCAGAAGGGAATAAATTAAAACTAACCTCAGCTACAATTTATAGAAGAGTAAAGGAGCTTCAATTAGCTGGATTTATTGAAAAGAATAAAGCTAATAAGGTCTTTTTAACAAAGTATGGTAAGGAAAAACTAACAGATATTCAAGGGAAGGAAATTCGTCTGAAAAGGTCTCGACGTAAAATCCTTAATGTTATTCAGGAACAAGAGGGCATCAGTGTGAACCAACTTCAACAACGTGGTTTTTCACCCACTACGATCAAACAATCAATAGAGGATCTTGAAGAACTCAATTTGATTGAGCAATATAGTGAGGAGACCCTCCAGATTCTACCTAAGAAAGCTGGACGTCCAAAAAAACGTCATCAATTGACCATAAAAGGCCTAAAAGTATTAAAAAAGCAAGAAGAATTAGAAGAAGAATTAAAAAAATGAAAGGAGGAAATGAGTATGGAAAAAGACAATGGATTAACTGATAATATTAAAATTAACTTATCCCCTTCAAGTAACTATGCCCTGGAAAGTGGAGATACTCATCTCTACACTCAACTAGAACTTGAAGCAGTAGAGGAAATTATTGAAACAGAGGAGAGAATTGCTCTAAACTTGAGTGTAGTCCTAGATCGATCTGGTTCAATGGATGGGGCCAAAATTGAAAAAGCCAAGAAAGCAGTTGAATTTATTATCGAAAATATGTTGAAATCGGATATTTTCTCTCTAGTAATTTATGATGATATTATTGAAACGATTGTACCTGCAGCTAAGCTTACAGAAAAAGCCTCTATCCTTACTAAAGTAAAAAGTATCACTGCAAGGAATATGACAAATCTTCATGATGGGATGATGGAAGGCGTTCACCAGGTTCGACAAAATAAAAATCTAGAGTATAGAAATGTCGTTCTACTTCTATCAGATGGCCTTGCAAATAAGGGAATCACTTCTAAACTCCAAATTGCCAAGTCTGCAAAAACTGTTCACGATAAAGACGGTATAACTATCAGTACTTTTGGAATTGGAGGAGATTTCAATGAAGATATGCTTGTCAGTATAGCTGATGCAGCTTCTGGAGAATTTTACTATATTAAATCTGCAGATGACATACCTGTGTTCATTGAAAAGGAGTTCAAAGGCTTATTAGCCACAATAGCGTCTAATATTCAAGTAAGAGTGGAACAAGCTAAAGGTGTCAAAATACAACGTATTTTAGGTGTCTCTCTAGAAGAACAGACCAATCAACCCTTTAAGCTCGGAGACCTTAGATCTGGGAATAATAGAATGATTATTCTGGATCTCTTAATTTCTTCTGGGAAACTAGATTCCCAAAGGGAAATAGTCACATTTAAGATTGAATGGGTTCCAGCTCACTCGGGTCTTGAGAAAATCAGTCAAAAATATCCATGTGTTGTAACATTCACAAATGATGAGGAATTATTGACGTCTGAGAATCAGAAAGTATTAGATAATGTGGTGATACTAGAAACTGCTCTAATCAGAGAAGAAGCAATCTATCTAGCTGATAAGGGACAGTTTTCTGAAGCTCAGAAGCTAATTTCGAAACAACAATTGATATTAAAATCTCGTGCTGAATTACCTGGTGCATCCCCAAAATTAGAGTCCGTATTTGAGGAAAATAAGTCTCTACTTTCTGATACATTAACTGAAAGGATGTATACCACGGATTCCCGAAAAATGGCCTACTCTAACTCATATGATTTACGAAAACAAAGGAAGAAATGAGAATATTATTCCATTTCTTCTTTTTTTTCCTAAAGGCTGGATAAGGACTTGCTAGTCCTTATCAGGCTTGTCTAGTGACTTCATCGTCCTCAAAACGTCTTGATTTTGTTGCGCTAATTGTTCCAATTTCGAGAAAACTTCGCGCCAAATAGGGGAAATTTCTCGGGTAAGCTGTTGTTCGGCTCTATAGGTTCCTTTCTTAAAATCTAACCAACCCACTACAGTAGCCATGGGAAAATATATCATACCAAAGATTATGAAGAATATAGAAAATGATTTAAGAAATTCTGGTATGAAAAACAAGTTTACAAACAAGAGATTGTAAAAAATTAGTGTAAAATTTATCAATGAAAACATCAAGGCAAACCAGTTACCATGACCTCGTAGAAAATATTGTCTTAATCTTGCACCATCATCAATAACTTTTCGTAAGTATTTTTTGGTTTTTTGAAGGTTTTTAGGTTTATTTACCACATTATTCACCACTACTTTCTAAAGAGATAAACGTTGTTTAACTCCTTTGGCTAAAAAAAATTACCCGATTTCTCCATTTTTAATAATTTTTTTGCCTAATCTTCCTTATTCCCGGGAAATTCTTCTTTTGAAGGATACATTATAGAAGACTTTATTAAGAGGGAAATCCCAATGTTACATAGAGAAATGGGGATTCTACTAAGAAAAGTAAAATTGATGATGAACCTGATGGATGTCGTTTTCACATACGGCGTGGGGTTCATATTCTTGTTTGGTATTGTCTTTCTCCTTTACCTACTCTCGTAGGTTCAATGAAGACACAACACCGAATTTTTTCGTTAATGTCTTAATATCCTATAATTTTTTCATTCTAAATGTGTTAACGTTAGCTCCATCTGAAAAATCGTCTTTTTCTTGTTGACTTCAAAGAATGGATAGATGGAAGTACCTTGATATTGCTCTTCGTAACCGATTTCACTTTTAGCAAATGACATTAGAGGGAACACAATGCAACGGATTGGATAAGGAAATTTCACCATTAATGAGACTTGTTCAATCTCACTCATATCTTGAATTTTAAAATGATGACAAGATGCTCTAGAGATTGTTTTATTAAGGTCAAATTTTTCTTGATTTAGGAACCCATTAGTTTTATATGGATAAGAAGCTCCAAGGAAGTTCATCTCGGGAGAAAAATAAAAACTACTATCAAAATCATTATCTGAGACTAAAATCTCATAGTTTACGGTTAAAATTGAATCATCTACCTGATATGTTTTCTTTACTGAAACGGGTATAATTCTTCCATTCTTCCCTGTCACCTGCCCAATCCGATTTAGTGTTATCGATCCTTTATTATCTGGTTGAATGGTATATCTTCGATTTGCAAAATTTCCCATATCTACGTATTGATCTGTTTGATAAGTTTGAATATCCTTTATCTCGTGAAAGAAGTGGTCTTGAAACGTCCATTTTTCTATCCTATCATCAACAACAGGAATCTCCCCTGTATGATAAGCTTCCAAATAACGCCTTAGAACATTTAGAAAATCATAACCTCGTTCCTTTAAATTAAGAGAAAATATAGATCCTCCTTTAAGTGACGAAATGAAACAGGAAATATATTTATTTTCTAAAACACCATCAGGTTGGCCATCCAATAAGATATCTTGTGTTAACACCCCAGGGAGTTCTATATCATGCTCTTCACAAATCTGATCCATCAAAAATTCTGCTTTATTTACATGTTTTAGGCAGGTATGACGAAGAAATCTGTAGTAAATTCCTCCAAACATCCCTGACCAGTAGGCATCATTGGATTGGCTCGAGAGGATATGCTCCCATACGTCTTCAAGGTCGGCGGAAGAGGTAAAAGATTCGATTTTTTTTAATTTGTGTCTACAATATAACATCCTCTTATGCATTACATTTGCTTGTGAATATTTTATCAGAAAATTCTGCCAAAGAGATCCTTTAGCGAAGGTTAAAACATCTTCAGCATATGGTAAATCATCATTTTCAGCTTTCTTTCGTAACTCTTCCAGACGTATTCGTAAAGAAGTGGGGAGTGCCCAGATTGCCATTTTATCGTAAGAACTTGTTGGTAGGTAAATAAGCCCTCTTGGATTATGGTCATTCAAGTACGTACTCACTAAAATAGGTTTGATCCAGTCATTATCGACAAGAGACTCAAAGAAACTTTCCATCCATCCTTTTTTCCCATCGTATCCACTAATATAACAAATATCATGTGTTGTACGATCTCCCGCAGGCCATACTCCCATTTTTTCCACATCTGATATCATTACAACGATTTTTTCGTGACGAGGATCGCGTGCTTTGCGAAGATAACGGATCGACTCCGAAGGGGACTTCCAAGGGACTAAATAACGAATTGATTCATTAATGGGAAGAACTGTTATGGATTTTCCTTGGTATTCAGTTTTATAGGCATAGAAGGTCTCCTCTTCCGAAAAACCAGCCATATGGAGCAAATAATCATCGATAAAAACGAATTCAATGTTCATTTCTGCAAGTGTTCTTGGGAGATCAGGAACCCATACTCTTTCTGCAAGCCATATCCCCCTTGGAGCAATATTGTAATTGGACCTCCACCATTCAATCGTTTTCTGTAATTGTCTAAAGCGATCTTCTTCAGGAATTACTGCTAGAATTGGTTCATAAAATCCTCCTCCAACGATCTCTAGCTGATGATTTGAGTATAGAACGTAGATGAGATCTAAAAAGTCAGAATGGTTTTCTTTTAACCAAATTAATAAGGGACCAGAAATATGGAGATTTATTTTAATATCTGGAAATTTTTGAATAGTTTTGAGAAGTGGAAGATAAGATTTTTGATAAGCATCTTCAATGACCCAAGGAAAATTCCCCACGGGTTGATGCATATGGAATACGATTGGAAAATATACTGTTCCTTGGTTTTGCTGCTTTATCAAGCTCTTCACAAGAGGAATAATATTACCTAAATAATTAATTGTTTGATATCAGCAATTTTCGACTCTACTGTCGTAATTGCAGCAGAGGGTGCAATTTTCGGGTTCGCATCAACAAGTAGCAATAATCCTTCTCCTAAGATGTAGACAAATATATTAGAAACCCCACTACCAGCAAGAAAGAATACTGGTTGTTCTAAATGCGCAGCGAATGCTCCTCGAATCGCACGAACTGCTGCTGGAAGGATCTTTGAATCCATACGATTCACAAGAACAGCTCCTGTAAAAGAAGAGATACACGCTCCCTGAATGGCTTCTTCAGTTTTCATCCATTTTACAAGAATATCATCTACAGCTTGTTTCATGGATTCACCCATCCATCTACTTTCCCCAGCCATGACTGTTAAAATGGCCTCGTCAAAATTTTTTTTCTCTTTCGAGGTTATTCTAATGGATTTTCTGCCAAATTTATAGGAGAAACTTCCAAGAAATAGAGTCATTAAAGTCCTTAATTTAAATTCGATATCTAATAAAGAAGCAGAAGCGGAAGTAATTAACGCAAACAATCCTTCACTTCGTAGAATGCCAGCAATACGCATAGAAGAAAAGTCCACATAAAATATTTGTCCTGGATCAATTTTTTCTTCTTTTAATCCTTGGGAAAGGTCAAATGCGGATTGAAGAAGAGAGAAGATTTGT
>DXJL01000032.1 GCA_019057635.1 Candidatus Heimdallarchaeota archaeon | reverse complement strand
GAAGGCCGGATATCTTAGGAGAAGGGGGTAGAGATTAAAATATATGATTAACAGAGTGTTCAACCGATCTCATGGGATTATATCTAAAATGACGCGCTATATAACCTCTTGATATTAGAATAACGGGAAACCAGCAAATTTGTTTTCGATTACAGGGCTTAGTAGGTTTATAAGAAGAAAAGCTGCTAGTCAATCAGGAAAGCCATGTGTCTTTCCTGTCGCCGAGAGTTCTGCGGAGACCATAAACGCCTGTGGAGAGGCGGTAAGACCTGCATTAATGCAGGCTCGCGTCGCTGAATCAGGAAGAACAGCTCCAAAGATAGTTAAGAATTATCTTTCCAAATTATTCCTAACTGTCCTAGTTGGGTAAGTCTTTCAGAACGGTATATACCAGCCTACGAACCAATAAAGGATGAAATAAAATCTCTTAAATTCAATCTCTTTTTGACACTTGCTAGAATTAGAATTCCTGCGAAAAGAAAGCAAAGAATGTGAGATAAAATATATCATTTTATTGGTTATTTCTTTATACATCTCTTTGTAATTGGTGTACTGTTTAGGATTCTTACTTATACATCTGGTTCTCTAATATCTGGTATAATCGGCAATGTGAGCATTGATATATTCAGCTGGTCGTGCTAGTGGAGTAGTATTGCGGGGAAATTTAACATGCGGACGATTTTTGAGACCACAATTTCTAATGTACGTTTGTTTATTAGAATTGATGTAGGATTCTCTTATTCAAGAGAATACTGAACAATTAAAAACAGACTACTGATTAGAATAGCGAACGAAATTTCGATACAATTCGCGTGTAGATATACAGTTAAATTATTCAGATCTTTTTAAAATTGGGATTCATAGCTGTAACTAATGAGGAATATTTACAATGGTGGATGAAAGAAAAATAACACCAGATGCCTGCGATCGAAGAATTTTGAGTGAAACTGTAAAATATCTAAAATATAAGGGTGAAATTGTCATTAAACCGCTAGAATTGAAATCTGTCGAGAAAATGAAAGGGTCCTGAAAAATATAATAGATAAAAATACCCGTTCTCACGGTATCATTCTACTAGAAATGCAACATCATTGGTTAGTTTGGAGATAATGAAACAATTTTTATTTTAGAGCTTGGAAAAATATCTAGACCTAGCACCCATTGTGAAATAAGGGATTTAAAGAGATGAATTGACATGCTTACAATGATTATTCATCGGTTTTTAATTTAAGCTGATTAAAAAGAATTATTTTCCCGAGAAGCGAGTCTCTTCCTAGATTGACCAGTTTTTCTTCTGAAAGTTCAGTAATTATGGTTGATATTGGAGTCTCATCAGAAAAATTCATAATTTCTTGTAATTTTAATATCTCAAAATTTAATTGGTTCAGCTGACTGAAATTCATGACCTGAAGATCTAAGGCCTTTTTCACCTCTTCCAGCCTTATATAGAGTAAATTAAGATCTTTAATTGACATGTTTCTTGGTAAGCCCAGCTCTTCTTGCATTAGCTTGAGGATCTGCCAAATTACCTTGATACTCGTTTCAGAAGTTTCAGAATACATCTTTAATTCTTTAAGCTCGGCTTTTTCAATGATTATCTGTTTTTGGGGGGCCGTAGCATTCACATCCAAGACATTTTTATTATGTAAGTATTCTTGAATTACACTTTCTTTGATATTGTTGGAACATCCCCTCATATAATCAATTGTAATACAAAAGTGACATGACTAAGAGTTGGAGATATTATATGAAGAATAAGAGAAGAAAGAAGTCTTCTACATAAGTGTTCATGACTGAATTTGTCAAATAACCCTTTAAAAAAAGAGTTCGGGATCTTTTCAATCCTGACTGAGAAATAACCACACTGTGGGCTCATAGAAAGTGAAACTTACCCGAATATCTAATACTCAAGGATATATATCGACAAAGCTAATCTATATAATTAGAAGAACTTTCTTAGTTTAGATGTTTAAAAAGCTGAGTTAAAATGAGAAGGCAACCTTTAGGACTGTTAAGATCATTAGTCGTAATATCAGATTGGATTTCCTTTGCTGATCCTGACAAGCAGGCAGATATCAAGTGGTTTTATAAGAATCAAGACGTTGAATCCATTAAAACTTCCAGTGTCATTTTTATTCCTGTGGATTTTTCACGTTTGATACTTTATAATCTTTCATATATCTTACTTCATGGAGTAGGGATATATTGGACTAAATTCTCTTTGGGAAAGAAAATAACAACAGATAATAGGTATTTAACTGGTCTTGTCATTCCAGAGGAAAAATGGCTCAATAACCACTTCAATACAGAACCATTCGTGTTTCCTCCTTTCAATGATTTCATGATTTCGGGTGATAATCTCCTAGAGTTCTCTTTTAATGCATTACAAGTTCAAGAAGATTATGCAGGACAAAGTCGTCAAGCTTTTGAGCGAGGTAAAATATTAACACAACTCGTTTTTCCACTCAAGGAACCATTGGTTATGTTAAGAAAAGCAACGGAAAAAAAAGAAGAATTTTACTACTCTCCTGCACCTATGAGAGTTCTCATTTGTGAATTTTTTAATAATATCTTTGTGAATGAAATCGCATTAGAATCTACAAATAGCATATATGAGGAGAATATCCCGGGTATTCAGAGAATTAAACCCAACCTTTTGGAAATTTTTCCCAAAAAATGGAAAAATGAAGTCTACCTTGATGGTTTACGTCGTGATGTATCAAGAATTTCAGAAGATTTTGCTTTAATCGGAGCGTCGATGATTTTGCACTAAATTCCTCTCCTCTAAGGTCTAGTCTAATCTTTGATGAGCAATTTTTCCCTTTGAAGAAAATGAAGACAATTGACATCTCCTTGATGTGGTTAGAAAAGACTTAATTTATGGGTGATTGAGATTTTTGATTTAATATCCTTTCGTTAATTCCTAAGTTCAATATCGTCAAAGGCTGGTTTAGATAAGAAACGTGTATACCGAGGTATATATGTCAGTAACACCGACTAATTCCCCAATGCAATCCTACATTCTTGAAAGAAAATAGTTGACATCCTAGTGAATATATCAACAACATTGTTGATATCCTAGCGTTTGATATTCAGGTAATTAAGATCTAGCTCTATGTTTAGATAGGAAAAAAGTAGCTACCCAAAAAAATAGGGCAATAAGTTAAGTAGAACTTAATATCAAAAGGATAACATAAAAAGTATTTATAAAAGATTGAGTTAATTGATGTTGTAATAAGAAACTTTGAATTCATGAGGACAAAAAATGCTCGAAATCTCGGAAATAAAAGAAAGGATAAAAAACGAACTAGAATACCTTAGAGAAGAGTACAAAGTGATAGAAATTGGAATTTTTGGTTCTTATGTCAGGAGAGAAATGGAAAAAAACAGTGATTTAGACATTCTTGTCACTGTTGATCTTTCTATCGATCTACTAGCGTTTATCGATTTAGAACAATACCTTTCTGAAAAGCTAGGGATAAAGGTTGATCTCGTAATGAAGGATACCTTGAAACCTCATATCGGCAAACAGATACTGAAGGAAGTTATTTATGTTTGAAAAGAACTTATATAGATTATATTAATGATATTACGATTAATATAGCTAATATATCAGAATTCATTAAAGGGATGGATTATAACGATTTCGTCAAAGATAAGAAAACTGAATTTGCCGTTGTTCGAGCATTAGAAATCATTGGAGAAGCAACAAAGAATATTCCAGAATCCATACGCAAAAAACATCCAGAAGTTCCTTGGAAATCAATGACTGGAATGCGAGATAAATTGATTCATGCTTATTTTGGTGTGAGATTAGAGCTTATTTGGAATACTGTCTCTGAATTGCTTCCCCCATTAAAAAAGGTATTTCAGCAGATTTCCCTTGAACTTGAAAATAGCACTACCGAAATAGATTAGTGTCGTAAAAGGCTGGTTTAGATTGGAAAAGTATATACTAGGGTATATACCCACCGTTGAATTAATGAAACAACAACTTAAATACATTTTTTACTTCAGTAGAATAATCTGGATCGATTGCTTTCAAAAAGAACGGTAAATATAAAATCATCCACCTAAGCTAAACTTGGTTTAATCTATAAGATATATTTTTCAAGCCATTAATGCCACGTAACTCTTGAATTAGCTTTTTAACGTTTTTCACCTGATCGTTTATCATTAAAATTTCAATACATTCACCAGAGGGCAGATGAAAATGTGAAGAGAAGGCTACATTAGATTGATGTTGTACACGCAAATATTCTTCAAGTGTAGTTGAATCATGATGATCGTAAACAACTGAAATCAACGTCACGATCATATCAGTATCAGAAGCCCTCTCTAACATCTTTTCTGAATCGAAAAAGGACTGAAGTGCATCCCTTATCATTTGAGATTTCGTTTGATATCCAAAATCTTTCATTTTCGTAGATAGTAATTTTTTGAATAGAGGATCACAAGAGAAAGTAATTGTCTCACGAATTTCTTTTAAAGTCATTAAATCACCTTAACTAGCAAACTCTTCCTGCCAAAAGGAGTTAAAGTTAGTATACCTACCCTTTACTTCTCCTTCTTTTATAAGTATAATGTAATCGACGGATTTCATTATTTCAAAATCATGGGTTATTACTATCACTGTTTTTTCAGGGCTAAAAGACCTGATGAGAGAAATAAAATGATCTTTTGACCATGGATCTATACCGATGGTGGGTTCATCTAATACCAGTATCTCAGGTCGCATTGCTAAGATACCAGCAAACGCTACTTTCTTTTTTTCTCCAAAGGACAAATTGAAGGTAATTCGATCCATTAAATGTGAGATCTGTGCCGCTTTTCCGGCTTGAGCGACTCTTTCTTGAATTTCAGCTAGACTCAAGTTCATATTCCTCGGGCCAAATGCTACATCATCATAAACGTTAGGATAAAAAATTTGTTCATCAGGATTTTGAAAAACAATGCCAATCTGTTTTTGAATGGTTTTACGGGTTTTCTTATTTAGAACTTGGCCGTTTACGAAGATTTCACCATTTTGAGCCAAAAAAAGGCCATTAAAATGCTTTAATAGAGTAGTCTTACCTGATCCATTTGGCCCGACAATAGCTGTGATTTTGTGAGGAGGAAAATTAACAGAAATGTTCCTCAAAACCTCAGGCTGGTTTTTCGCGTATTTATAACTCAAATTATGTACACTTAAAGCGTATTCTACATCCAATTTCATGGTGATAACCATCCTACAACCAAATCAAGAGGCGAAATCTGTCCATACAATCCAATGAAAATGTTGACAATTATTGCAAAGATAACAAATAAGAAACCACTTCGTGTCCATGGTTTTTCAGGATGAGAGAATTTACTAGTGCCTGAAAAACCTCTTGCAGACAACGAAGCTGAAATGTATTCAGCGCGTTTAAACGATCGTGCCAGTGAGGCGCCTAAAATGTTTCCGATAAGTTTTAATGATCTTAACTGCATGATAGAACTCTCACTATACATTCGATTCGAACGAGCATCTAAAATTCGTGAAAATTCCTCTTGGATAAGACTAAAAAAACGATAGGTTAAAAATAACAAGTTTGTCAGTAACCCTGGAAGTTTTAGATCATCTAATCCGTAAATAATTTCGAAAAATGACTCCTCAGAACTAACGATCACCAAGATGGAGGAGACAATTACAATGCTACGAAAAGCAGTAAAAAACGCAAAAGAGCCCTTAGTATGTGTGGTTTCGTACAAAAAATTGCTAAAAGATGGAGGATCGAACGAAAAGAATGAGATGAGTGATAATGAAAGGATCAAAGGGAGTGTTAAAACAATTTGTTTTAAAAATGTCTTGCGCGGCCTTAAAATAAGGAGGAGAAGGAGAAGAAGAATTGCATACCAAGAGACTTGAGAGATATCAACTAGGAAAGAACATCCAAGGACAATAAGAACTAGTCCGAGAAGCTTGCTCCTAATATCTAATACTTGTTTCGGAGCCCCTAGTGCGACATAGTGATGGTGTTTATCTGTCATTTGAGAATTACTCTTTTTTTAATCGTAAGATTATAAGAGGTAGACTGAATAGACCAACAACTACAAAAATACCAATTAAACCAGAAACAATGGTTGCTATCATGTCATTCTGGAGGAATTGATGAATTAGTGAGTCTTCAGATCCATAATCGGTTAAGAATCCTAAATCAAACGCACTTCCATTGTAGTGGCCCTCCCCAGCCGCGCTTTCTAAACCATCGGGATTTGGATCAGCAAAAGGACTTAAAACTACCATAAGAATGACAATAAATATTGATCCAATCAAAATTTTCGAACGATTCTCCATATTATATTACCTTTTGGAAAAATTGTAAGTAAGTGAGGGATTGTCAACCTCAAGAAAAATATTCATTTGAATGGTATTGAAATAACTCACAATGATGAGTGTAATTATCCCCTCTCCAATCCCAATCAGTACATGATAGAATACAATTATCAAGAAGGAATCAACCAATTTTACCTGTGAAACACTATTTATTACTGGAATTCCTATTTCTATTGCTGCAAAAACGGAAGCTATTATTACTGAGAGGAAGGAACCTAAGAACACTCCTCCATAGTATCGATATCGATCTTTGGGAGAAGAATTGAACATAAAAAAACGTAAAATTAGATAGGCAACAAAAACTCCAACAATAGCCATATTAAAAATATTGGCTCCTAGGGCAATTATCCCACCATCCGCAAAAAGGAATGCCTGAATGATTAAAACCACAGAGATGACTAGACACCCACCCCATGCACCTACAATTGACGCAGCAAGAGCACCTCCTAAAAGATGCCCAGAAGTGCCGCCAAGAATCGGAAAGTTCAACATTTGAGCAGCAAAAATAGTTCCTGCAAGAACTGCCATGTAAGTTAACCGAGTTTCATCAATATCTTTCATTTTTCTAATACTAGTCATAATAACGATAATTGTTACGCCCCAAGTGATTATTAAGAAAAAAGGATCAACCCAACCATCAGGTATATGCATTTCTTCTACGCCTTTCATATATGGGAATTTTCATTTGTAAGACAAAACGGGTGAATTGTAAGACAACGACTAATAAGTGTTTTGCGTTTGAACAGATTTGCCTATTGTGTAATTTACAGATTTGCGAATATACCACTAAGAATGGGAACCATTTTATCGGTTAATATTTATTCAATTGCAGATTATTTCAAGGTTTTTCTGAAGAGAACCAGAAAAAGACAATTTCAATGAAAAACATTAAATTAATTCAAGAATATATTCAACAATAAATAACTCGTTCTTCTTCTTCAAAAATATCAAAATGTTGAATGAAATATTGACACGAACGTCGTCCATGGCTGGTTTAGATTACAAAAGTATATCCTAGGGTTATATACCCTCATTCATACATATCTAGAAAAGGGATCAAGAAATTAATAAGTAACTTCACGTTGAAAAGTGAAAGAATAGAACAAGAAGGATATATAAATATGAAAATCCACATCATAGCTTCTACCAATATCAGAAGAATTAGTTATTACAAGTGATCTAAAAGAAAGATCGGTTAGGTTGAGAAAAATGCCTGGTTATTCTACTCATTTTTTTGTTGCATTACTGATAGCTATCCCTTTTTATCACTGGGATGAAAAGGATCGTTTGAAGACCCTAGTTTTAGGGGCTTTTGCGGGGATTATCCCTGATATTGATGGGATTTGGGCAATAATTAATGTTGAGACAGGAAATCCGACACTAGACTATCTCTTTTCTCATCGTGGGTTCTGGCATAACCCAATACTTCCACTTTTAGTTGCAATTACTTCAGGCATATACTTAGTGATAATATTCCTTCCTCGGCGGGAAATGGCAAAAGATCACTTTTGGTCACTATCACCTATAGCTATTGCATGGTTCTCTCACTTAATTCTCGATTTTGGATTTACTGCTACAAATAATATTCCCGCTTTAATCTTTGAAGTACCATTACTTGCTGTTTACGCGCTAGATCAAATATCAGCATTCGCTATTTCCGCTCTTCTCGGATATATCCTTTGGAAACGAGCTGGTTCGTAAATATATAACTAGAAATAAAAGACTCTCACGAATCAAGAATTAAATCAGTTTTTTAACAAATACGAGAATACTCAATAGATTGGAGTAAATAAAGCATAAAAAAAGGAGGAATCCTTTTCAAGGATCCCTAGAAGTGAAGTGCATGGGAGTTGTGTAGATTCCTCAAAGAGTATCTAATTTTGGTAGGTTGGGTCTATACAATACGTATTATAAGAGATTGAACATCATAGGGAGGATCTACGTAATCTCTGTACCATATGGATGTCCATTCTGACCAAGAATAATCCCCCATCCCAAACATCCATAAGGAATTTTTCACATAAAAACCGATATCAAATGTATGGTCTCCAGATGTGAGGTCTTCTGGTCCAAAAATATGATAAAACTGCCATGCAGTTGCATCAAATTTACCATCACCATCAAAATCCCTAGGCTCAGCATATCGTAGCAATTGAAAAAAAGTCCCTTACCGATGACAATTTGTAGAATTACTCATTAAATATTGAAAACTAAGATTATAACCTAAGTGGGGGATACTATTGACTTTGGCCATAATCTTATTTTTGGATTCGATCTAGAAACAATATGCTGATTAAGCGATAAGAGTGCTCCAACTCCGTAAAAGGCTCGTTTAGATTAGATAAGTATATTCATGGCTTTCTACACAGAATGAGCTCCAATTGGAAATGGTATTGTCTTCATTTTTGTCCTAGGTGATCTAATTTTTTCTTTCTATAAGCAATTACCATGGATAATATTACCAAAGGAAGTAGAAACTCAAAACTATGAATTATGGAAGGAGATGGCGTTTGTGGTGTCTTCTCATGTGAGAATCATTGCCTTTGCAAGGACTAAATTTATTTTTCTTTCTTGAGATAGAAAGATTCTCTCGTGGATGGTCAATACACTATTAATAATCTTCTTCTCCTAAACCTCTGAAAGAACAACGCAAGTTACTGTTTTTTCAATGCCTTCAACATCTCTCAATTTATTAACAATAAAATCATTCAACGTATCTACATCTTCCACAGCAACCTTTACAATAAGATCAAGTTCACCAGTTACAATTGAAACATCTTCAACTTCAGACATTGCTTTCACTCCCTTTGCAACATTAATTTGACTTAATTTTTCTCCCTTTGTTGTACGGTAGGAAACAGTACAGAGAATATACGCGGCCAACCCCTTTCCAATTTTCTTCTTGTTGAGTTTTATGGTGAATTTTTCAATAATTCCTTCTTCTTTCAACTTTTTTATTCGATTGTAGGCTGTGGTTTGAGGAATCCCAGTTATTTTCCAAATATCATTTGTAGATAAACGAGAATTTTGCTCAAGGGCTTTAATGATTTTTATATTGGTTTTATCCATATGGGTAGAACATTCCATTATATGTTAAAACAGTACTCATTCTTGTTGAAATATCCCGTTTTTATCTCAATACTCTCATATAGCGAATAATTTGAAGGTAATATACTCCATTCTATAATAAAAAATATAGCTGTGAAATCAATGATGAGTAAATTAGCATCTCAATCAAAGCTTACAACACTAAAATTAGACACACAAATGTTACAGACATTAAAAGTACAAACTGTGGCACTACAAGCTATTAATGACTTCTTTCATAACAAGGACTTCATTCAATTGATGCCCGTGATTTTATCTCAAATTACTGATCCCTTATGCCATTCTGTTCATGAACCACAAATTAAATATTTGGGTCAAGATCTCCAATTGACAAAAAGTATGATTTTCCATAAACAACTTGCTATTGCAGCATTAGGATGTGAAGGGATTTATGTACTATCCCCAAACATACGTTTGGAACTAAGTGAGCTGAAAACCAGCGGAAAGCATTTACTGGAATTTACACAGCTGGATATTGAGATGAGGAACACATCTGCACACGAATTCATGTCATTAATGGAGGATTTAATTATTTCCATAATAAAAAAAGTTAAGAATTCTTATGGAGCAGAACTGGAAAAAGATGGTATCAAAATCCGAGTACCTAAGAAACCTTTCAAAGTATATCGAAGCTGGGACTTAAAAAAAGAATTTGGGAATGAATATGGAAAACAGATATCACTTCAGGAGAAAGATCCTTTCTGGATAACTGATTTTGAAAGAGAATTCTATGACAAAGAAGATCCAGATAAGAAAGGACACTATATCAATTATGACCTCTATTATCCTTATGGGTTTGAAGAAGCTCTCTCTGGTGGAGAACGGGAATATGAACATAATATTCTGGTAAAGAAGATTAAGGAGCGAAATCAAGACCTTAAAGCTTTTGAACTTCATCTAGATCTAGCTAAAAAAGCTTTATTAGTACCCAGTGCTGGAGGAGGTCTTGGAATAGAACGACTTATCAGGTTTTTAACTAAAAGAAAGCATATCAAAGATGTAACTTTATTTCCCAAATTACCAGGTGAAAAGGTAGAATTTTAAGGAATCGTGATCTCAACCAAAGATCTGCCAAAATTTTTTTTTAATTCCAAAAAACTCTTCGTTAGGAAAAATTGTAACTTTTCGATACTGGAAAAAGTTCTTTAATAGGCAAAAATTCACCCCATTTAAGTAGAAGACAAAAGTGTTAATTTAAGTATCTGTACTAGGAACTAGTCGTATTGAATTAAGCTAAATAACTTAAAGATAGGAGTACAACAATTGAAACGTTGCGTTATATTAGGGGCAGGATTAATAGGACAGCAATTTGTACGACTTTTAGAGACACACCCATATTTTGAATTAACAGAAGTAGTAGCATCAGAAAAATCAGAGGGGCAATCACTCAAGAGTAAATGGAAATTACCGTCATTTGACATTCCAGATATGTTTTCTAATTTAAAATTAAATTCACTTAGTAATTTAACCCCCGATAGTTATGATATAGTATTTAGTGCACTCCCTGCATCAATGGCAAAAGAAATTGAGTTAGAAATGGCTCAAAATGGAAAACAAGTTTTTTCCAATGCTTCTGCGCATCGTTATGAACCAAATGTTCCTATCT
>DXJL01000031.1 GCA_019057635.1 Candidatus Heimdallarchaeota archaeon | reverse complement strand
GATATTATGACTGCCGCAGAAATCAATAAGGGGTATGTAGCTACTTTGAGGATTGAATTGCTTCCTAAAAATTCAATCCATAAATGAAAGATCCGGGCTTTTACAGAAAAAACAACAACAAAAGCACTGGTCAATATGATTAAAAAAATGAGAATTGAATCTGTTTTTTCTCTGAGGAAAGGAAGGTTAATGAGAGGCTTGTCATGCTGAAATTCTAAATCAATATCGTCTAGTGCTTTTTCCCACATTCCAGGCGTCGCGCCAGTTTATCTTGATAAGGAAACTCTTTTCTTCGGAAAGGAATATTATTAGATAAGCTTTTATAAGTCAAGTTGATATTTAGATGATTATAATAAAATTAGAGAACATTTAAATTATAAAAAAAACTAATCGATGAAAAGAAAAATTTTATTTTCCCATTTCGACCAATTTTTTAGTCATTTTTCACTTTTTTAATTCCAAGAATACATTTATTTTTAGGATAAAATCCCGCTATTCCTCAAATATTGCGGGATGAAATGAACAAATAGAATCTACCCCCGTAAAAAAGTAGACATAATAGATCTAGTGCGACACATCAAAGGGGTGATTTGTCCAGAGTATTGCTCTGAGCGGCGGATCGAAGCATATTAGGAATTTATGTGTTCTTGACAGAAAGCGATATAAATCAGTAGTATGCTGCTGGATCAAATCTTTAATAAGGGGGGAAACATGCCACTAAAAACTATGACCATAGGCAAACATGTTATTCACTGGAAATTATACACTTCACTATTAATGATATTTGCTGGCTCAGTCGTAGCTGCTAAATTTAATGGTTGGTTTCCATTAATAGGTGGTATTTTCATAGCAGTAGCTGGGTGCTACCTCAATCAGCAGTCCATCAAGTGGGTAACAGAAGATTAAGACGGATAATCGAGGAAGGAGGGGGGATAGGTCGTCCAGGGAACCTAGAATGTCTACAACATAGATTCCTTATGAGGCAAGAAAATTGCTGTTGGAAGAAGAGGTGGGAAGCCAGGGAATTAATGGACTTGACTTACATGGATTTCAAAATTCAAACTTACAATAGATAACGCTTTTTGTGGTCTGAATCATAATGATCTAGTCTTCTCCCCGTAACGTTCATTCAGGAAAGTTTCGAGTTCTCCTACAAACTCCTTCAGCCCATTCACTAGGTCGCTGAGATCTACACGGAGATCACCCAAGAAGAACGTAACGTGGTCGATCTTTGACGATATTGGTTTATCTGCAGGATTAATGCAGGGGAGAGATCCCGTCTTGATTCTGCCAGGTTGAATAAGGATAACATCGACATTTTTTATGCTTCTGGCATTTATCCAACACACGTGCCCAACAATAGGGCTGTTTGACCTCTCAATCAATGGGATCTTTTCATTGTAATGTTGGAGGAAATGTCGTACTTCCTCAACCATTGAAAGCTGCCGGAAGAACTTTTGGAACCAAAGCGTTTTCTTCCTTATTCCGCTAGAGCTTGAGAGAACCTGACGCAATCGGTAGAGACAATCTACGATTCCCCAAGTATCTATCATTACGTGCTCGAGAAAGTGACTTTCCTTCTCGTTGTTGGGTTTCACATGTCTCGCAAGCAAATCCACCAAGCGTCCATACATGATTTCCACCATCTCAATTGTGTGGATAATGGCATCAAAATAGGTGAGATCTCTACTCTTAATCTGTTTAGTTGGCAAGTTATTGAGTATTGAGTCTTTGGATATGAGGAAATGATTCATCTGATCATCACTAATTGACTTTCTTAAGTGCCCAGCCAGCCTCTTCTTCGCATCCCCAACCTCATGGAGGCTCGGAACAGTTGTAAGAATCCAATCAAGTGGAAATATTTATAACTCATTTCCTAGCCACTTCTCTATTGCTTGTCTTATCACACTTGGAAGAGGATTATCTTTTATTGGGTTTGGATGTTTAAATGTAATAACAAAGTTGGGATCATCGATAGACAATAATTTTATCCCTCTTTGCCTTTGAGTGTATTGCATTACGTTAAACTCGTAATCGTTTCCCTTTTCACTAACATGAAAATATGTAAAATCTAGAGGAAGGCGTAAGTCATTCCGCATAAATGTCCATATTTCAGCTCCATATCGATTCATGCTATTTATATTCGTATTCGGGAGGAAAAAAATATACAAAGCTGCATAATCAAATCCGTATTTGTGCAGAGCAATAGCTTGTCCTAATCCCTCATAATATGGTAGCGAGTATGTTATTTCGCCCCTAAAAAGTTTGGCTTCAATACCAATCAACTTTCCAGATTTTTCTAAAAGGATATCTATTTCTGGTTGAAGAATTGGAACGTATCCTAACTTTTGCTTTAAATATTTTCTAATTTTTTCAGAAGCTGAAGGCTTTTTATTAGTATATACTTTATCAAATCTGTTTTTTAATTTTTCCGCAAGACTTTTAACTAAACGATCTTCATATCTTTTCATCATTGTTTTCTCCATATCGTGATGAACCTATTGGGCTATTAAAACCCTTGTAAAGCACCAATCTTTCATACATTCAGAAGATCATTCGTCCTGCTCTCTATTTCAATCCAGGGAAGCTAGGGCTTTAGGGGATTTGGCTTGCAGGAGGCTCATACCCTATGAAAAGCAAATATAGTAATTATTTCTCCCCCTCTTTCGGCTTAAGCTCCATGTCGAGTTGCTGATGTAATTTAGAAAAGCATATCAATTTAGAGCCGATTGTGAGGAAACGGACTTTTACG
>DXJL01000030.1 GCA_019057635.1 Candidatus Heimdallarchaeota archaeon | reverse complement strand
TAAGTATTGGCAATATTTTTCACAAAATCTCTTTTGAAATTCGTGTAAGGCCTTTTTTAGCTCTGGATCATGCTTATTGCTAAAAATCACTGCCGATATTCCAGTTTTATTATCTTTATCAGTTATGATGAAATGTTTGCCGTGTCTAACCAGATTTAAATCTCCTTTTTCTTTCATCATCTCATTCATAAATGAGGAAACTGCAGTTAGTGCTCCTGAAAGCAATGTGAGCTCAATATTTGTGTCTACCTTTTGTTTGAAAACATAATCGAATAGTGGAAGACCACCTTCTTCAATCACCATAAGTAGCGTGAAATCTAACGGTTCATAACTATCTGTTGTCCAGAACAGGGGAAAAGCTGCGAAAATTGCTAATATTATTAAAACGTATATTACAAAATCTAAATTCCCAAGGAGAGGAACTAATAACCAATGACCTACGCCATACCCCGCACCGAGACCAAATGCTAGCGATATAAATCCTAGGGCATAATATCGGCCTAAACCATCACGGGGGGATAAATCAGCCCACAAGGATGAATCTAGGGTAGGGTGGATTAATGCGAAAGAAAAACCAATAGTTAAGGCAGATATCATGAAACTTGCTTCTGAATGTTCAAGGCCAAGGATCATTGCAGAAAACACGATGCCATAGATAGCAAGGACGATCAAATTTTTTCTCCCTATCTTATCAGCTAAAATTCCAGCCGGTACAACAAGAATTAAGTCTCCAATCAGTACTAAAATCCAAAATAACTTATCTACAGTAAACATTTGTTCTCCAAGTGCTGGAAATATAAAAATTTCAGTTATATTAAGCACAGATCCAATTAAAGGAAATATAGCGATAGAGATACCTAGCATACAATACAATAAGAAGTGTGTACTCAAATATGCTTGTACAGATCTTCGTCCAACAATTTTCCTGAACTTTGTAGGCCAAGCATCTGGAATCCAGTATTTCAAGTCTCGTGAGAGTAAATAAAAGATTGCAGTCAAAATCAGTCCTAAAACACCTATCCCAGGGATTATTACAACCCAACTATTACTTAAGGGATCAGAGGAACTATAATTCGAAGAAAATTCATTTCCGACTACTATACTAACTAGGACAACAAAAATGAAAACAAAAATTGCTGCGGAGTAAGTTTTTCCTCTTGACGTTGAATCAGTTAAACCCGCAAATAATGTTCCACTACTCGTAAGGAGGATTGCAAAAAAGAACACAAGTCCCACGAGAGATAATGAGAATAAGATGGTTGAATTAATGAAAACAATGAATAGGATTGAAGTTATGGACGCTCCCAACATACCAATCATTATCCCTTTCTTAAGAAATTCAGGATGAGAATCAAGATAATGGCCCGTAAAATAAAGTACAAAAATGGCGAGGAGAAGGAGAATGCCGAGAATAATTATCCCAAAGCCCATAAAAGGATTATCCTCTGATTGTTCAACATAATCTAATATATCAAATGAATAGATTAATAGTAATGTTGCAGCTAGGCACCAAGTGAAAGTACTGGGTATTATAATTAGAAAAAATTGTTTTACATTCATATAGATCATATCCTGGGACGTTTAACTAATTTTGGAGGTGAATCTTTATTTCTAGGAGGGAATTTCGTATTATTGCTATAAATATTTAATTAGGATAAAGAGATTAAATTCTTTATTCAGGTTTACCACAATATATCAAGACAACAAATAAACCTTAAAAGGTTCTATCTTGACGAAACTCTTTTGGGAAATATCGTATTTAATATAGACTATACTACGGAAGCCAAACAAATTGACAACAATTGACATTTTGAACTTACTCTCCGAACTTGTGGATATTGCAGGTCCTGTTGGACGAGAAGAGGCAGTTCAACATTTTTTAGCGAGTAAATGGGAAAAATTAAACTTTAAAACTGAAATTGATAAGATAGGAAACCTATACGGACGAATGAACGGAAAGGGCCCTCATTGGGCAATTGTGTCACATTCTGATACAATTGGGTTTATTGTACAACAGATCTTAGCGAATGGCTTCCTGAAAATGGCGTTCAATACTGCTGCGACCACTCCAGACGCGCGATTCCTTGCAGGATCCACTCTACGTTTTCTCACCAATAACTCAAAAAACATTCTAGGTTACTTCGGATTAAGAAGTGGTCACCTTGCAGGAATTGAGGGAAAGAAGAAAGCCGTTTTGTTTGATGATATGTTTGTAGACGTGGGAGTAAGTTCAATTAAGGAAGTTACTGATTTAGGAATAGATATTGGTATTCCAGCAGTTTTTTATTCATCTGTGCAACAAATTCAAAACAATATTGTTGGCCCTTCGATGGATAATCGTGTTGGATCTACCATTCAAACTATTCTTGCTCATAATTTGAAACAAAACAATATTCAACCAAATTTAACGTTGATTTCGACCGTTCAAGAGGAAATCGGAATGAAAGGGGCAGCTGCTGCAGCTAATAGGGGGGACTTTGATGGAGTAATAAACTTAGATGTAGGGTTAACTGGAGATATTCCTCCTTCAAAGAATGATTACCTTTCAACTAAACTTGGTTCTGGACCGATTCTTGTTGTGAAAGACTTTTCAATTCACTATTCCCATTCACTCTTTACAATGATTGCAAAACTCGCAGCGCAAGAAAATCTTCCATTCCAGAGAGCCGTATTCAAAAACTACAACACTGATGGTATGTATTTCTTCATGAATGGACAACCAACGATTACTATTTCCGTACCATGTAGATACACTCACACGAACTTTGAAACAATTAAGGTATCTGATGTTCTACATACGATAAATCTCTTGGAAGCGGTGCTTTCAGCATCCTTGACCTAGAAAATACATTTATAGAAATGATCATGACAATAAATTTACTATAAATTACCTGTGTGTGCTCAAAGTGAATCAGAATAAAATAATTCTTGTAAAATTGGGTGGAAGCTTGATTACCTATAAACAAGACGAGGATCGAATTAAAGAGTATATACTGATTATTGACCGATTTCGATGTGGAGCGGCATCATTAGAAGACTTAACGACATCAATATCCCATCTCCTGAATACAAGTACACTTAAGGAGATTTTTCGTACACTCAACATCTATATCAAAAGTAATCCTGCCGCTAAAGTTATCGTTATACACGGAGCAGGTTCTATTGGGCATTCTCTTGTTTTACATCTCCTGAAAACAGAAACAGATTTAGAGAATGTCTATCCCGTTATCAAACTTGCAGTCTCCATTCAGAACCAGTTAATTACAGGATTAGGCATCCAACTAGGTCTTAATGCGATTTCGCTTTCGTCTCATCAAATCATGCTCGGGTATCCCACTGATAAAACCTCATCTCCCCGAATGGATGCAGCGGATTTATCAACCCTAGAAACAATAGTCAGCAATACAGATTCTGTTCCTATATTTTTCGGAGATGTAGGACTTACTCAGGGAACGCATACGGAATTACTCGGTGAATGGAAAGTCTTCTCTGGGGATTTAGTACCAAACGCGCTTGCACGAAGTTTCTTGAATTTAGAAATTGAAAAAGTGATATTCTTAACGCAGGTCGAGGGAAAAATGACTGGTATTTACTCAAAAGATCCAAGTTTGGCTGATTCCGAACTGATTACTCGAATTGAGGTAGGATCTCGTACAAATCGATATTTCAATTCCAATAATCACGAAATCCATTTTCAAAAGGATGCAAGTAAGTCAAAATATGATGTAACGGGAACGATGGAAGGGAAATTAAGAAATTTGATAGACTTAGCTTATCAAAATATCACTAGCTGGGTTATTGGGTTTGAAGAATTTGATAAAGCTTTACGAGGAGAAGCAGTAGGAACTAGAGTACTGCCTGACAAAGAACTTGATACTAAAGTCGTTTTTCTAGGACGAGGAGATGCGTTTGGTTCAGGTGGATTCAAAAGTGCATCGATCTTTGTTGAACTTAAAAATAAAATTCTTTTACTAGATTGTGGGCCTCATACACTTCAGGCGCTAAAAGCATCTGGGAGAGATACTACTCAAATTGATTGGATTGTGATCACCCACTTTCACGGAGATCATTTCGGAGGAATTCCATATTTTCTACTAGAATCTACTTTTCAGGCACAAAGAAAGAAACCTTTGACAATATTTGGGCCTCCTGGAATTGAAAAAGCGGTAAATGATCTGTTCACGATATTGTATAAGCGAGAAGCATCTAAAGCGCGTCCATTCCCTATTGTATACCAAGAAATTACACCTGATCATTCCTTTGAAGATGATGAGATATTAATAAAAGCGTTTTCTATGAATCACACACCAGAGGCACAAGGGTACAGGTTACATTGTAATTCCACTATTATCGCTTATACAGGCGATACAGGATGGACGGATAATTTGATCCCATTAATTTCTGACGCACAACTAGCAATTATAGAATGTAATTTCTACCAAAGTCAATTTGAAACTCATTTGAATTGGGAGGAGGTCCTCAAAATATATCACCTAGCTGAGAAAACAGCGGTAATTCACTTGGGAGCTGAAATGGTTCCAGAAATAAATACCTTGATTGGAGAAAAAGGACTTTTGATTCCACTAGAAGGTCAAACTATAAGAATCTGAAACATATATCAATTATTTTTTGGTTGGTTCGAGTTTCCAAGCAATGTTTTTTCTTTTTCCGTCACCTGATTGAACTACGCTATAAGAAATTTTTCCTTCCATTCGCATTTGGGTTAAAATCATGGGTATCCTATCGGCACAGTCTTGATTAAAGATACTTACACGATCAACAATTTCAGCGGTAGTAGCTTCATGGAGTTCAAGTAAAACAACCACTATCCATTTTTCTGTTCCTGAGGTATCTGGGCCATCCATTCTACTTAATTCTCCAATTTCTTTTCTTTCGGAGTAATAGATTATATATCTTATAATATATCGAGATCCTTCTGTCGATAACACGAAATGGTATTTAATACAGTTACCTTTTATTTGAAATAATTTATCAGAGTGAAATGAATACTAACCATCATACGATTTCATAAAGACTATATAATGAGAAGAAGGGTAAAAAGTACCAAAATACCGCTTTAGCTCCAATCAAGTAAGTGTATCAAACCTAAATCAAATGATGTAATGATTTTTGGAAGGAAACGAATGGTGAAAAACGAAATTAAGCATGTATTAAAGATACTGTTACTTGGGGACGGGGCGGTCGGAAAAACTTCATTAATTTTAAGGTTTATTGAAAATAAATTTAAAGATGAGTATTCAGTAAGTTTAGGGGTAGATTTTCTCACTAAAACGATTACCTTTATTGATGAGGACGATATTAAACGAGTAGTTTCCTTACAAGTTTGGGATATAGCTGGACAGGCAAGACATGTATCATACTCCCATCTTTATTTAAGGGGAGCCTTGGGAGCGTTTTATGTATTCGATCTGACGAGAAAAGAGACTCTTGAACAGATTCAGAATCGTTGGCAGCTTCAGGCCCTTAAAGCATCGCCTAATCATGTGGGTATCCTTATAGGAAATAAGGCCGATTTAATCAAGGAAAGAGCATTGTCCAAATCGCAGTTAAAGAAAATAGTAGATAGCATGCACGTAATTGACATACTTGAAACCTCTGCCAAGACAGGTAGAAATGTCAACAAAGCATTCCAAAAATTAACAACGGAAATTCTCCGAGTCAAACCAAAGAAGTTCTTGTGAAGTGAAATAATGTCACCATTAACTGAATTTAAAGCAGTAAAAGCTTTTTTCATCTTTGAGAAAGACCAGGGCACTACTTTATTCACACGATCTTATGAGCGAAGTTCAACTGCTCCTGATGCTCATCTTGTTGTTGCTTTTTTAACCGCTATGTTTTCCTTCGCTAAAACTTCATCCTTGAGTGATCTAAAAGTAGTAGATATGACAGACATTCGATTTTCCTTCATTGAGAAAAATAAATTGATTTTTGCTGTTTTAGTATCCCCCCTTGTTTCTCCACTTGATATCCAATTTAAATTATCTACAATTGCGAGTTTATTCTTTTCGGATTATGGAGATCAGTTAAGCTCGATTGATATTGTGGACACGGAAATGTTTTCTGATTTTAATGACTCTGTTGATGAAATATTTGGTGGAGAAACTCGTAAAATGCTTAAATCATCAAAAAATGCTGCTTTGTTTTATTTAAAGAAACTAGTTTCCAAGGAAGAAACAGGAGCACGGGGTGCCATGATATTGTCATTTACGGGGGATATTCTACTTGAGCACAAAATGGATCAACCCCGAATGGCGGCCGCGATTCGTATATTGAATGTTGGAACTTATATGACGAACCTACGTTATTTAGTTGTAGCTTCGGAATCAACCAATCTTGTTGCCTATAAAATTAGTGAAGGGTTGCTACTTGCAGTTGACGGCCATCCGTCATTCGGGCTGGAAGATTTGGTTGTCAATGTGTCCGAAACTGTGAAGCAAATTAAAGAGATAATCCCTCATTGATTATAGAAAATTCAGTTTTCTTACTCCTTTCAAAAAAACCATAACATCTTTCACTTGGATATCCTATCTAAGCCAATCAGTATGCACGAACCAGACAGAAGTTAGTGGATAACTTTTTATTCTTGCCCACCTGATAAATGACAATTAACCTACAACATAGTTGTCCAATCTTGCAAAAGGAGAGGAATTCGTGAAGAAGAGAGTATTGACTTTAACCTCAATCTTCTTATTGTTTTTGACATGTAATGCCATTGTTTTCGCAACAAATAGTGAAGAAACCACTATAATTGTAACAACACAAATTAGTCCAATTGGTCCAATTTTCGATTCAGATCTTGACTGGAAGGTAGCTGTTGGGGATAGTATGAGGTATAC
>DXJL01000029.1 GCA_019057635.1 Candidatus Heimdallarchaeota archaeon | reverse complement strand
TTCCTGTAAGGGGTGGGAATTGCCGATTATACCGTGGCTCGGAAGATTCTTCAGTGTTTTCATCCTGCTTCCCAAGTGGTTCCAATTGATAGTATACATTTTCGTGTTGCTAACCTGCCGGATAGTGGATGTGTGACTCATCCTGTCCAGAACGCGGTTTTACTGCGTTGTTTGACAAATTTAGTCATGAATATCACTCGAAATCTCATGAATTATTAATATACTCATATGGTAAGATCAAAAATATCTGCCCAATGGAGCAACCTTTCATAATTCACATCAACTAAAAGGAGAAGAAGTACCGTTTGGAAACCAGTCTCAATACCAAAGTCAGTAAAAACCAATTTCAATAGATTATTCTGCTTTTTTTGTTTATAACCTTCTCGTGGGTTAATTTTAGTTGAGTTCCAAAATGTTGAAATAGTTTAGTGGCATCACCAACCTCAATTACCTCATCAGGGCAGATAAAAACACAATGCATACAGCTTATACATATCCCATTAGTAGCTTGTCCTAATGTGAGGTTAAACGCATTTGTGGGACATTCATTTTCACATCGATAACACATACGACAATCTTGAGATTTAGAGGGGAGAAAAATGGCAAAAGGACCATCAATTTCTTTTGTGACTCTTAGACGGTAAGAAAAATTCGTTAAATCATAACTCCATCTAATAGACTCTTTTTGAAAGCGTTCAAAACATTCTTTTGCAAATTGCTTGGCCACCAACACATCTTGATCGTTAGGACGATCAGCTGCTAAATTCCATCCTTTCGCAACGTTAAATGAATGTTTTCCTAAAAATTCAGCGGATAAAATAACAACGAACTTTGCTTGAGAGAGCAAGTAAAAGCCAGTTTGATGGGCATATTCCAGGTCGCGGCCTCCGTAAGTGAAGTACATGGCCACCCGTTGAGTTCCTGTTAGACCAGAAAGCCAAGATTCTGCAACATTAGGAAGCCACCCTCCATAAACGGGAAAACCAAAAATCAAGGCATCATATTGCTCAAAAATCACTGATTTCTTACGCTTTTGCAAACTCGTGATATTATGCAATGCGACATTCGCTCCCTGGTGCTCCAATTCACGGGCAATTATTTCCGCGTAACCTTCTGTGACTCCCGTTCCTGAAAAATATATTACTGCTATCTCCACGTATTTTCACATTGATTCTTCTATCTAGAGACGGTGTTTTCAGGTGCTAAGCCGGTTCCTCTACGATGCGCGATATAAAAACCATCTGAAATCAAATGAATTATTAATTTACTCATATGGTAAGAACTTGTCATCAAGTTTCTACGACGAATGAAATTGGCCTCTCTCATGAATAAAGGGAAAGACTCGGAAGACAAATTACAGGCTTGGTAGTATTATTTTCAATGTGTATTTCCAGAGTTCCACCTGTGTTGCGCGGAAGTCTTGTCAAAGAACTGCAGATCAAGAATGCTCATCAATGATGACACTTACGTCTGAAAACCCTAATTCCTTTTCTAAATAGTCAAAAACATGATTTTGAGGAAAACCAATAATCTCACATAATTCTTCGAGTTTTTCACTCATTGCTGTTGCGGCTTTTTTATTATCAGCCATGTTATTTAAAATTGCAGCCTGTCTATAATTCTCAATTGCCATAATTAGATCCTTCTTGGATTTTTCAATCTGATTTCCCCTTCTGGTAAAATTGTTGGCAGCTTCTTTATACATCTCATTTACTAATTTCTTATTATCCCCTTTATTATATTTCTTAGCCGCTTGAAGATACAATTCTAATGCTTGCCGAGGATTGGAAATTTTAGTTGCTTTCTCTCGAAATTTATCACCTAGATCCACCCAGCACGCTTTTCTCAAATTATGATCATTTGCTGCTTTAGCATAAGCTGCTGCTAATGTTAACCTTTTTTCTGAAGAATAGGGATCTTCCAACCCCTTAACTTCTGATCTAATACTCTTAACCAGGTCAATGAATTTCTTATAAACGTTTTTCATCACTTTTTCTGATTCTGATGGTTTACCAATCTGATTATAAATTTCGGAAACACTAGTATACTTTTCCAAAGTTTGGAATATATTTTCATTACTATTGTCTGTATTTTGAAGTAATTTTACCGCTTTTTCGAGACATTTCCTACCACTTTTTACATCATTATCTTTACCAAAACACTTTGCAGCTCTTTTGTACAATTCAAAAGCAGAGCTTGGATTTTCTACTTCTAAGGCTGTAGCATTTTCTTCATGTGTTTTACATCTGCTAGACATCGTATAGTCTCCAAGGGAGTCTTTGATGTTTGATGTAAAAAAACTATTCTGACAGAGATCAAGATCAGATTGTTTAGATATATTATCTAAAGCAAAAACTAGAAAACAATGTTGAATATTAGGTTAGAATATTGGAAAATAGGAGAAAGATTATCTGCAGGTAGAAAAAAAGAAGCTAGAGAATGGAGGAAAAAGTATATTCATATGGTAAGAATTGAAATATTTTTCATAAGGTGAAATATTTTTCAAACCACCACCCCCACATTTCCGATGGAATATCTACGGCTAGCTATGCGAAAAGCGAAACCTGTCCATTAAGCATTTTCCAACGACTAAAAATTTTAAGAGTGGAAAAAAGGCCTGAGAGGTGTTATCTACCAAGTAGTACCCCGAAGAAGTGAAATTTCGTGAAATGTGTATATATAAAAAGAGGTACTATCATGATATGATGGTATATATAATATGGTAAGAAATAGAATATATATATATATAGTCGGGTTGGACTGGCAACCAGAGCGGGTGTGGGAATTCGTCATAACATGCTCCTTTCGCCTCAACCTTTTAAGGGATCTTACCATATGAATGAGTTTCTATTTCCCCTCGATCTTTCCTTATCATTCCCTCCTGGATTTCACTCTAACCAGGTTTATGTGATTTTTTTCGTTCGTTTCTTTTCCAAGTTTTCTTCCCTTTGGTCTCTCAATTAAATATGTTTTTTCTTGGGATAGTTCGCATTGTTTGAGATTTTCTGGGTTAAATGCTTCTCTCAGTAACTGGGAGTAGTCACCACTACTGTCATCGATACGTGTATTTTGATTGGGAGAGATATCCATGGTGGGGATAAAATATTCTATCTGAATTGTCTCGTTAAATACCCCGAAATGATGAAAATAACGATCAAGCGTTTATTCTGAGATAGTTCGATAAAATACTTTGGGTCGACCTTTTTTACTGACAGGGGGTGAATATTTTGTCACGACTTTCAGGACCATTAGTCTTGTTAGGGCATCATAAATTGTCGTTCGAGCTATTCCTGTTTTATCGCACAATTCCATGCGTGTGGCTGGTTGGTGTTCTTTTAATGCAGTAAATACTTTTAAGTCGGTTTGATTTGTAAAACTAGAGATTATTTCATGAGGATGACTTTCAGTTGTCATTTCCTCATCTGTTTCGATTACTAGCATTTCATCCATATATCGGCCCATTTCTCTTCGCCAGAACATTATGAAACTGAATTGAGTAATTTAGGCGGTCATGTTTTTTAAGATTTTCAGTATAAGGTCAATATGATCTTTTGTATTCTTGAACATCCTAGTGGAGACATAAAGAATTTCATCCTTTGGACGGTTTTGACGGTACGAGACTCTTGGGGAAGTTCGTTTCACATATATTAGGAATAATTTTTTCACTAAGATTTTTTGTTTCACAAATTTATGCCTTTTTTCACTTTTTTGTTTCACTGGAAATCTAGGTTAAAAATGTTTTTGTTAAAGTAAAATAAGTTCTATTAACATATCAATTCATTTTTAGTTAATCACATAAGTTTATTTTAATTTTTAGCTTAATAAATCATTTTCTATAAATAAATTTTGTTTTTATCCTTATTCACATTGATTAACACCATCCCCCTTATTTCCATTGGAACTTGGTAGAATTTCCTTGCGAAGTTAATTTTCTTCCTTCACATCGGAATGACCAACTGTTAAGTTGAATTTAGGAAGTGTGTTACGATTTTCTAATTAAAGTCTTTTTTTGTCTGTTTTTTCTTACTAAGGGCATAAGATACCTTTATCTTGCCATTTCATCGTTTTCTATCTATTCACTCTAATTTATGTGAAATCTTGTTCACAAGTGAAAGGGGTTTTACATGTGAACGTTTTATCTTGATTTTGTCGGTAGCAATCGTTTTTTGTAATATTGGGGTATTGATTAATCTTTATTAGGGTGAATCTCCTCGTATTAATTGTGAAAGATAAGGATGAATGAATTTATCTACTCTGAATTACTTAACAATCTTTCAAGTGACGTGTAGAAATTATGCGTGAAACTGGTTCTAAAATTACCGCGAATAATGATAAGATTACTATTGCGTTTGATCGGAAAATACGTCTTGGACCGCTTCATACTTTAGTAGAAGGATATTTAGAATTATCTAGAGGTCAACAGAGGCAAATTGATGATCTTATCGAATCCTTGCTTATGCAAAACGAAACTTCTGAAGAAACCGTTTTTGACTCCTCTTCCTTACACAAGGTAGTTTCGTTATCTGATCTTGACACCAAGAAAGAGCGCATTCTATCTATTGTCTCCAACCGTGCAAATCCAAATTTCCTTACTGCTCGTGAAATCCAGGAGCTCTATACCCATTATTTGAAAGAAGAGATTGGTATTTCAACGATCCAAACAAATTTGAATCGTCTTGTCGAATCAGGTTTTGTAGAACGTCAAGAAGGTGTCAATCCTTTAGAATATCGTATTAATGGTAAAAAAGTTAATCAATTGCCGAAAATTCTGATGTAATTTTCCTTTCTTCTCTTTATTCAGTGAGAAATACAATTTCTGTTTTTTCGTGATTCTTCTTTTCGAATTTTTTTATCTTTCGTGTGTTTCTGTACTGCTGAATCTTTTTTCCCAACGTAATGTCTACATATTGTGGTGTTTTATATTCAGTGGATTCCTTTCTCTCGTGTAATAAACGGTGATTCACATGTCCAATAATCAACTTCTTCATGTAATCGGAAAACCTAAAATTGGATCCTCTGACCATAGGCATAATTTATCGCAGGTTAAACCTTCTATTGTTCATGAATTAGATCTCCAGGTTTTAGGCATCCTCGAACAGCAAGGGCCTCTTACTAGAGGGAAGCTTGTGTCTTTAACAGGAATTGCTCGATCCACTCTCTATGACAGTCTCCTTCGTTTAATTCTTAAGGGATATGTGGCTAGTTATTCTGAGGATCGTCGTCATAGGGGTCGACCTAAAGTCTTTTATAGAGCTTTGAATTAGGAGTAACGTTTTCAAGTCATAATCACCTCTCATCTCCCTCTCTTAATAAAATTTAAAAGAGATGCTTTCTTTCTTTTGAGGAGTGTAAATTTATGTCTCAGTACACTGATGTAAAATTCATAAAGCTAGGTTTTTTTATTTGGGGAATTTATGATTTAATCCTTGGATTTAGAGTAATCTTTCTTTCAGATTTATTGATATCTATTTTGGGGTGACTAAACCTGATAATATGATATTCGTATACATAAGTGGTTTATTTCTACTTCTTGTTGGTTATTTCTTATTGTACGCATGCTTTCATAATGTTACCAATTATTTATTCATTGGTTTCGGGTCTAGTGTAGTACGATTTGCTTTTGCATTAATCATCATTCTTTTTTGGATTACTGAAGGAGTTGAATTCGCTTATATCCTAATTGCCTGTACTGATACGGTTACTGGTTTGTTCATTTTCCTTCCAATTATTTTCAATAATAGTCTTACTAGGAGAGAATTGTGGATTAAATCTTCGTTTTAAGCAGAAATTAGAATTTTTAAGATTTGGTTTGCATTATGAGTGTCTCACCATATCAAGTAATATTTCCAGGAAGGAAACGTGGAAAAAGAGCAATTGTCAAGATTGTGTTATTTATCCTTGGCCGTTCTATTCAATCTGCTTCCCGATTTGATAAGAAAATACAACAGGAACTAGAAACCTTTAAAGTCGTTCATGAGTCGATTAGATCCCCTAAAACCACCGATGATGAATCTAAGTGATTTATTTAGAATAATGATATGGTAAGAAATCTATAAATTTCTGTGAAGATCCTGTCCCAAATATGGTCTCTGTCCTTGCTAAATGGCAGAAGTGCGGAAAAGCTGGCTGTCGATGTAATGATGGGGTCTATCACGGTCCCTACTTGTGGCTTGTCACTTATCACTCTGCTCGTTTAGAAGGGAAACAAGCAGGTAAATATTCTTGGAAATATTTAGGTCGTAGTCCTGAACTTGCCTGGCAGAAGTTAAGCTCGATTGATTCCCGATTCAAACAGCATTTTGATATTACTTCCCTCCTCGAGAAGTTGGAGGCTATCAGACGTATGAGGGAATCTCAAGTCACCGTGTCGAGAACTGCTTCTCTTCTATCTCTTCCAGATGAATAAAGACCTGTTTTGAGATTTGGAGAGATATTTTTTGCTTGTTTTTTCATTATACACGCTTCCTTCATTTTCGTTGAGTTAGCGTTCAATTTAAATTCTTCGATAGGAAATACTGGTAATGCTATTGGAAGTGTAGATTTGTTAAGATTTCGGTGGGTGCATTACGAATGAAACAAAACGATGATTCGGATTTAACATTAGATGAAATCTTTGAGGGGTATCTTAAATCACCTAAACTATTTCAGAGACGCGATGTTTTAGATAGTTCCTTTGTACCTAAGAATCTTCCTCACCGAACGGAACAAATTAAGCAATTGGGCTATATTTTAGCTTCTGTTTTACGAGGAGCTAAACCTAGTAATATCTTGTGCTTCGGTAAAACTGGTACTGGTAAGACTGCTGTTTCTAAGTATGTTTTAAGCATGTTAAAGGAAAAAGCACCCGATCATGGTTTACGAGTTGAGGTGGCTTATCTAAATTGTAATAATGTCGACACCAACTATCGTGTCTTTGCAGATCTTTGCAGTACCTTAGGTATTGAAGTCCCTTTCACTGGTCTTGCAACTGATGAAGTTTTTACTAGATTTAAGCAAGGTCTTGATCAGCGGGAATCACTTTTCATTGTTGTATTGGACGAAATTGATAGTCTAATCAAAAAATCTGGGAATGAAACGCTCTATAGTTTAACTCGTATTAATTCAGATCTTTCTAGTGCCAAAGTTAGCATTATTGGAATTTCTAACGATCTGAAATTTAAGGATTATTTGGATCCTCGAGTTCTTTCCTCTCTTTCAGAAGAAGAACTTGTTTTTAAACCATACGAGGCCCCAGAAATAACTGATATTCTTGTTGAAAGAGCGGATTTAGCTTTTCGTCCTAATACCTTAGATAAAGGTGTCATCAATTTGATCGCTGCCATTGCTGCTCAGGAGCATGGTGATGCACGAAGAGCTATTGATTTACTTCGGGTTGCAGCAGAAATTGCCGAACGCGGACACTCGGAAGTTATTACTCAATCCCATGTTAAGAAGGCCCAAGGAGCGATTGAACGAAATACAATCACTGAAGTTATCAGCACTCTTCCTGTTCAGTCAAAATTTGTCATTTCCTCTATCTATCAACTTGAAAATGTTACAAGTGATCCCGATGCTGTCTCGACGGGTGATGTATACGAGAAATATGTCCAATTGTGCCGTGATGCGGGTATGGACTCACTTACACAGCGACGTGTTGGAGATTTAATCAACGAGCTTGATGCTCTCGGTATTATATCTGCACGTGTGGTGTCTAGAGGTAGACATGGAAGAACTAAGGAGATTCATTTTAGCATTCCCCGTTCCTTAGTTGAATCTACGTTACAGAAAGACAAACAATTTGACTTCAATCGTTATTAAGGAATTTGTTTCAGATCTATCATTGTTATTTCCCCCGTTCCCGTATCTATAACTGGAAACACACCAACAGAAGTTAATGCATATGTTTTTTCTGTTGTTTTGTGAGGGTTCTTGAATGTTCCGCATGTAGCTATACGTACACCTTTGTAAATCTCCTTTCCAGCTTGATGAAAATGCCCCGTCACTAATACATCTGGTATTTCATTAATCACAAGATAATCTTTTGAATAAGGTGCATATGCAGCAAATGACCCATATTCTGGTGATAAATGACGATATTCCAGTAATTCTTTGAACCCATTTATCAGGGAAGTCTGTTCAATTTTCAATAGTCGATGAAAGCTATTTTCACAACTTTGTGCATGAAAAATCAAGAATTTCATCCCGTTGATTGTTAGACGAAGAGGATTTCCGTGGTTTTTTACATTTGGAAGCGAATATAGAGATTTTCCAATCTTCTTGTCAATTGCCGGTTGGGGGATAGCCAATTGAGACGCATCATGTTCTCCAGGAATTGTGAATATTGTAATACGCTTTGGAATTTCATTCAGTAACTTGGTGAGTTGTTCATATTGTACTTCAAAGGAGTCGATACTGAGTTTACTGTCTTCCTTTGTTACAACCCCTGTTCCCTCCACTAAATCTCCAGCAATGATAATAGAGGAAATATTAGCAGCAGAAAATGGGAAATCTGGTATATTAACTTTTTCATTTAGATATGCGACAAGACGGGAGAATAATCGGTTTGAAAATCTTTTTGAACCAATGTGTATATCCGAAAGACATAATACTTTGGTTGAGGGTTCTGAAATTGCGAAGTGATGTGCTCTAAAGGAGGGTCGAATGATATCTTTTCCCCAAAATGCTGTAAGGTGTCCCTCATGAAAATTTTTTGGTAATACTCCAGACACTCCTATTACTGAGTCCCTTAGGATCCTTCTATATTCGGGAAATGATGGACATTCTTTTACGATGACGCATTTTGTTGTATGGCCACTTAGATGATCTTCTAGTTGTATTACAAAGCGGTTTGTATGTAAAACTTGCGTATCATGAATCATCCCAATGAGGATACCAGCCCTCTGGTGAGGAATTTCCTCAAGTTGTAAGTTGTACTTCAAGACTGTGGTTTCTGGTTCTAAATTTTCAAGTAATATTCTTGATAGTGTTTGATATCGGTCAAGAAAAAGGTTCCGAAAAACTGTGATTTTAGGTTCCTGTGATAGCTTATAGGGAATATCTAAATCTATAGAATATTGTAGTTTTTCTACAGGCTTTTGCACTGTTTCCTGCATTGGGGATTTTTCTCTGATGTGAACTCTGTTTTCAACCTCAGAAGGAGAAGGGATTCCTAATTTCTTTACTGATTTCCCTCTAATTCCCTCTTTTAAGATGTTTACTGAAATCACTGGTTCTATCAGAGTTTGACTTTTTAATAAGGCTTTTAGTTCCTTCTCTGAAATATTCTGATTTTTTATATATTCTAAAGTTTCCGCACTAATATTATAATTGAATTGGAGAAAAATCCTTATTATTTCATCCCTTTCCAAGATATTAGTGCTCCTTATTATCCAGTATTGTTAAGTAAAATTGCTTGGGACTAGGTAGTCTATAATTAACCTAACAATCATGAAGTTAGTTCCTCGAAATCCTACTTTATAATTTATTTTCTACTGAGGAGTTCGAGTATATGAGGAGGAAAAAGAGCTATGGGAGAACACGTGGTTCTCCATGAGTATTTACGCATTCTAGGGTGCTATAGCACCTGGGGGTATGACATCCCACAAAATCTTATAGATATAGATCCAATCGTGAGCTGTTTTGTATGCAAGTTCGTAATAGTTTGCATACTCTGCATATTCAGGTGAAAAACCTCGAGCTGCAGGAGCGTTGTCTATAATTGGACTATATTGAGTAATTCGACTACTATAAGCTTCCTCTGAAACTCCAGCTGTGAAGAGAGCCCAAAAGACAGAATCATAGAACTTATCGACATATCCAGTGATATATTGGCCTCGTGAATCAAATTCTAAATAGTCATCTTGATCGATCTGGAAGATATTCCCACTTTGTTCTCCGATACGGACGAACCATGGAACTTTTCCAAGATCAGAATCCAATCCGTAAGTTCCATATCCATCTGATACAAGAAGGGCAATATATGTCACATCGTATATTTTAGCTATCTTCAATGATTGCCGCGGGTTGAGAACCAACATGCACCCAACATTTCCTATTTTGGTGCTGTTGATTGTAGCATTGTCCACCAAGATTGTGGCATTTGAATTTCCACTTATCCAATAACCATAGTCCCACCATGAAGCGGTGACATCATTTACTGTTGTATGGTAATCTAACCATCCAATGGCTTCTTGCCAATCATTACCGATGATTAACGATTGACCTCCACTACCAGGAACAATTGTAAGTATGGAAGGAGCTTGAGTCGAATTAATTGCTGCTTGTGTCGCGTTAAGGACCGAAAATAATAAGAAGAGACCAATGAATGAAAACGCGATCGCTGTGTGTTCATTAGACATGGGTTGGACGAGTCGTGTTTTCCTTCGACTTAACGCAAAACGCTCTTGGAATGTTAACACAAAAGGTAATAGAGTTTGATCAATGGCCTTTGCGGCTAGTAATGCAGCTGCGGGTGCCAAAATCAGTGCCAATCGTACCATAGAGCCAGCGAAATATATTGCAGTAAATCCAAAGATTAATAGTAACAAATTTCTCTCCGTTGGTTTCTCATACAAGTAATACATAGCTAATGGTAGCAAGAATAATAGGATACCATTATTTCGGAAGAAACCTGCCCAAGAAACCAATTGATGTTCACTAACTGATTTAAGAATTGGTGTTTCATCTCTAAAGAAGGGGAAGAGGACTGTAATAAATTTTGATGAAATATTGGTCACAACTCCTGAAAGGAGAAGTACCACTATACCTATAACAATTCCCAATCCAATGATTGGAAAATACGGTCTTATTCGTGCTTTAACATCAGTAAGATCATATATTGCTAATATATTTCTATAGAGTGTGACTAAGATTAGTAAAACGACAACTCCTAGTGGAACCAATCCATCAGTCGATAAAATCGATCCAGGTCCGTTTCTGGGTATAAGGGTCATGATGAAAGAGCCAATCATAATTGAGCCGCCGTACGCTAGCAATAGTCGATCTGAATCTTTTCTCATTAATATTAAAATAAATGCATGCAGGGCTAATAGACTGAATATATATGTGGAGGCTCCCCAAGAGCCGGATAATATTCCTAAACTAATACCTGCAAACACAGTCATGGATGCAGATCCTGTTCTTAAAGCTCGGGCATAAAAGTATAAGATTAAGACTAAGAGTAAAATACCAAAAGCTTCATTATCAAAAAAGCCTGCAATAGTACGTTGTAGATGGCCTGCAGAGATTGAGAGAAATAAAGCTGCTAATAAGCCAACTTTCTTGTTAGCAATTTCTTTTCCTAGGAAGTATATTGCCACACAGGTAAGTGCTCCAAATATTGGAGGCTGCAAATATGCTGTAAATTCTAATGAAGCTGGAATTCCAAGCAACAGAAATAGCTGGTGTAAGATTACTGCTGAAAGGGGTGTTCCTATATATTGTGATTGTCCCCAATAACGACCTTCTGGATACCATGTTTGAGGGTCAACCCAACTAAAAAATGCTGCTAGTCCATTTG
>DXJL01000003.1 GCA_019057635.1 Candidatus Heimdallarchaeota archaeon | reverse complement strand
TACGGCGTTACTCCCAAGTTATACCAAGAGAGAACTTCCGTATCAAAGAAAGCTTTTGGATTTTTCTCTAAATACTGAGCGAGTGATTTTATCAAGAATTGGGGCTCCCCACACCCCGTATGAACAAAGATTCTGTCTCCTCTGTGAATATTCTGGAAAATTCTTGTTGGGGTCACAAATTTTGACGGATATTGCTCGATCAGTGTCGAATAGATAGGTTTTTTTTGGTTTCCGGAAACCATATACAATTATCCACCGATATATTAAATTATATAGTAATTCAAAATCATATATTTATGGATAAACGAGAATAAGAAAATAGATAAAGGTTGTGCTTTACATTTTAACCATTTAACATACACAAACTGGTAAATGATCAGATCTGATGTGGTTGCATCTCTCCACCACAGAACATGCAGTTAGACATATTTGTTTCTTTCATAGTGGAGTAGCATTCTGGACAAACACTACGAAAACAGGTAAGACATTGATAATGGGGAGCGGAAATTGAAATCTCTCCCTCATGGAGATAACATCGAATTTTATCTGATCCTAATATTAAATAATCATCAGAAGCTGTATCATAGGTTCCAGACGTATCCAAAAACCCTTGAATTAGTTGTTGTTCCACCAAATTTCTCAGAATCATATTCACAAGCGGGATTTCTAGTTTATTAACCTGAGCAATTCGAGTCAAAGGTATCTGTTTTTTTCCTTCTATATCATGAATCATTGCAATCGTGTCTAAAACGGCCTTCTTATGTTTATTTATCTCCTTTTCTTGTTTTCTAAAGTCAAGAAATGTACGAGTGTTATTTTTAATATCGGAAAATGACCAACGACGTTTATTAAACGCTTTAATGTCGTTAATGATCGCACTTGAAACTGTCTTAACTCCTTTTCCAGAGAGATTAGTTTTTTGGGCTTGATAGTAATCTCCTAACGATGAAACAGCACCTTTTTTGTTAACGAATGATTTTACATCTTCTTTTTTAAAAATACGCGGAACTGGAATTAAATCTCCTTTACAATAGGGACATGTATCCGTTTGTACACTCTGATAACAAGAACTACAAATAAATCGCAAACAAGTGTTACATTGAAAGTGGAGGTCAAAAACAGAGTGTTCAGTTTGATCTATCTGACAAAGGTAAGTATCCTCTCGTAAGACGAGAATTTGTTCATTAGACTCAGAGTCTTTCTCAATGATGCCATCAATCAGTCGTTGAGCTGTAAATTCTTGAATAATAAAAATTATATCATTTTCTGATAGCTTGGTCTCCTTAGCGACTTCCGCAATCGCAATTCGTCCATCATGTAATTTACTGAGCCGTGAAATCGTAGTAAAGGTTCGTTTAATAGGATGAGAGGAGATTTTGTACTCTTTTTCGTAAGCCTGAAAGTGACTTACCTCAGAGTTTACAATTCGTGACACGGAAGCTTTTATTCGATCAGAAAAGCTTTGATTGGATGGATTCATGGCTTATCTAAATCAGACAATTAATCAATATTTAAGAATTGTTTTTCTGGAAAAGAATAAACCAAGAGAGCGATCTTCCAAAGCTGTATTTACTTTAGAGATATTAATCCAATCATTTCCGAAAAACACAACAATAGCTTTACTAAAATATTAAATCGAAGTTGAATTTCACTGTAATGTATTGCCCTCGGTGCTCGAATAGCGCGTCCAAAGTTAAAATGAAAGCGTCTAAACGATCATTTCATAAAAAAACTAAATTTCTATGTCCTAAGTGTGGTTTAATTAAAATGAAACCTCATTGACTTGGTGAAAATCTTGACCCTATCCCTTGGTGTATCCCTTAGTTTTTCTCGTTTTCTTTCACAGGAGAAAGCTCTCACTAAAATAGAGGAAATTGAAAAAGTTAAATTAAATTCGGTGGAATTTGGTTTATTAAATTGTGCTATTGGACAAGCAGGATTTTCTGGAATAATTCCCTTCCCTACAGAAAAACAAGCTCAATCTATTCTGAAATTATTTCGTAATAATAACTACTATTTTTCTGTACACGCACCATATCGAATATCTGCTACAACAGAGGAAGAATCGAAGTTAAAGTACTCAAAATCAAACCTTTCAGCTACTCTGAAGGTGACAGATTGGCTTGGGGGTCATCATGTAACTTTTCATGCCGGTTCATTTAAGAAAAAGCACAATAATAAACATGTAGACAAAGTTCTCAAAAGCTGGGAGAAGTGGAGGCAAGATAAAGGTTATAATGCCATATTGGCTCCAGAAGTGGGTGGTAAGTACAATAGTTTTGCTGATTTTTTCACTCTAGTGGAAATAACTGGGGGAATTGATAATTGTTTGATGACTTGGGATATAAGTCATGATTTTGCACGTGGAGGCAAAATAATCGATGAAGAAGGTATATTGACAAGATTGGAAAAGTTAGATGAGGCCTTTGATCTCAATCCTTCGAATCGTTTACCTATGCATTTTTCAGGGATGGTTGTCGGTAAAACTGGGGAAAAACATCATACACTACTTGGAAAGGGAAATGGTGTGCCATGGGAATTAGTTCTTTCTGTTTTGAAAGAGCAAAACTTTCTGTCGAAAGTTAATCTGATTTGTGAGAGCAAGGTACCAAAAGGAGAGAAAATGAGTGGTAATGCTATTTCTGATGCGCTTAAGGCAAGACGATTTTTAGAATCGGGTCAGATAGTGAAAAAATACAAGGGAAAACCAGGAAATTTGCATTATTATTTCACTTGATTCCGCCAGAAAGACGATGGTAATAGCGTATTCAGTCTCAATTCTTTGGTTATAAGAAATAGTCGAGGAAAGAAAACCCATAGAAACGATTACCAGCAAAGCAGTGAAAATAAATAATACTGTTTCTTTTCTGGTTATGTGAAATTTTTTCACAATAGGTACCCATCTAAATAATCATGACTATATTTGTCAGACAACGCAGTAAAACTGTGTTCTGGACAGGATGAGCCACGCATCCGCTATCCGGAAAAAACCAATTCAATAGATGAATTCGTTTTCGAGGGACTACTTGTAACTATGGGGTTGGCATTCTCTCTTGATTCCTCAAATTTCAGAAACTACTGGCTTTACCCCCCTCACCTTTGACGGGTAACTCGTCTAACGTAGTTATGAGGGAGGTATTCCAAAAACTTTGAGCTCTTTTCTGTTTATCACCTCCGATTCTGAAGACTTTAAGGGGAGGAGTCCTTTTAAGGCTTTCAGAGAGAGAGTGAGGTGAAAATGAGAATATTTATTTGTCGGACAAATTTAGTCATGCAAGAAAATATAATAATTATTTTGCGAAAAACTACGAAATCTTTGAATTTATATGGTATTTTTAATTTTACCCAAGCTGCTATGTATATAATGAAATGAATACGGAATGTAGTGAGAATGGCTATAGTTAAAATTCCAAAAGAAAGATTTGAGAAACGCCAGAATCGATTCCTACAAATCATAAAAGGGAGAGGGTTATCTCATTTTATAGTGGTGGACCCCAAGTCTATCTACTATTTAACAGGTTTTTCAATGATTCCAACTGAAAGGCCATTTATGTTGATATTCAAAAACGAGGAAATTAATTTTTTTGTCCCCGAACTAGAAAAAATTCATGTCCAAGAGGAAGTACCGCGAGCAAAAAAAGTAGGGAGCTATTTTGAATATCCCGATGAAATCCATCCTTTGATACATTTCTCTAAATTTGTTAAGAACAATCTTAAGATCAAGAGCAAGATAGGTGCAGATAGTCGAGGTGCTCGTGGCATATGGGGATATCAAGGGCCTGCATTTGAGGAGGTATTAAAGACAGCTCTTCCAGTATACTCAGAGCTGATTACAGAAATGCGAATTCTTAAAGATCCTGATGAGATTTCTTGTATTCGTGAGAGCGCCCAGTGGAGCGTAAAAGTACATGAACTCCTTCAAGAATACACTCACGAAGGAGAAAATGAAATTGATGTTTCCTTTCAAGCTTCACATGATGCTTCAAAGCTTATGCGTAAAGAATTAGGTTCTGAATATACTCCTATTGGTTATGGCTCTAGGCCATGTGGTGCAGGATATCGGGGGCAAATTGGGCCCTACAGTGCAATTCCCCATGCAATGACTCGAAATGCTACTTTCCAAAGAGGTGATACACTCGTTACAGGAGCAAGTGCTAATATTGCTGGCTATTTGTCTGAATTAGAGCGTACCATGTTTGTGGGTGAACCTACAGAGAAGCAAAAAGGATATTTTTCCATAATGCTGAAAGC
>DXJL01000028.1 GCA_019057635.1 Candidatus Heimdallarchaeota archaeon | reverse complement strand
TAGGATCCATGGCTTTCTTTAAAGAAGCAACTAATTCAGGATTGAAGAAAGGAGACTTGGAATTATAACTGCCAGTAAAGTGATTAAGAAGGGTTTTCACGCGATCTTGTATTTCACTCACACTCATGTAATATTGCATACGGGTATCACCAATTAGGAATTTGTATTTCAAGACTAATTATAAATATAATAATATATTAAGCTTTTCTGGAAATAGATAGAAAGGAAATACGACGGTTCTTACAACCGTATTCCGAAAGATTCTGAATTTTGTCGAATTTTCCGAATTCTCGACTGGAAACTTTCGGGTGTGTGTGTTTGAGAGGAAGTTTGTTTGCCGACTTTATTCACCTTTCACTTTATTCTCTTCCTTCCCTCTCTTAAATAGAAACAGAGTGGCTTTTCCAAATAGAAATGGGAAAATTAAGATTTTAGTCGGTTAAAAGTGGTAGATTGGAGGTGTTTTTTTTAACCATGTTAGGAGACAATTATTTCTGATGGAATTTCTGTTTCTCTTCCATCTGAGTACTTCCTCCTATCGAATTAGGGGTATTGAATGTTTTGCGACATTTGATTTTTCTTTGTTTGAGATAATTTTCTCCGACTTTTCTCAAGTGAAATCTACAAATAAGATTTTAACACCCAATTAAATCCCTTAAAACGGTCATAATTCATTATTTAAACATCGACTGTTTGAATTTTTGATTTTTGATGTCAATATTCATGAAATGGAGTTCTGTATTCGTTGCCTATCACTGATCCAGAGAAAAGAGACATTGTACGTAGTGCTCTCCTAGATATGATGATTTGTCGTAAGTGCTATGCTAGAAATCCTGCCGGTGCCACTAAATGTCGCCGCTGTCGATCAACAAGACTTCGTCCAAAGCGGAAAGAACGAGCAGGGTAAATTTATTTTCGTTTTCTCCTCTTCCTTTGATACATTTCATATCTTTTTAACTTGGCTTGACTCTTAAATTGGAGAATTTGTAATGTATTTGATTGATGGTAGCCAAGGTGAGGGTGGAGGTTCAGTATTGCGCATTGCTACAGCTCTTGCTTTAGTTAACCAAGAAGCAATTACTATTGAAAATATTCGCAAGAAGAGACCCGTACCAGGGCTTCAACCCCAGCATCTTTTAGGATTACGCGCTTTAACGGAGTTATGTGGTGGTAAATTGGTGGGTGGAAAAATTGGAAGTGAAAAAATTACTTTTCATCCTGGGTCGGAATGGAAATCGAATCTTTATGTCAACATCCCCACTGCAGGCAGTATTGGGCTTATCCTACAGGTTCTTCAGGTAGGGATGCTTGCATCCGCTGATCATAGTGTCACTATTAGCTTTCAGGGTGGGGGAACGTTTGGAAAATGGGCCCCTACGGTCGATTATATTCATAATGTAACTTGGCAAATCTTCAAGCAGATGAATTATCACTTGGAGTTGTCCGTAAATCAACACGGATTTTATCCTAAAGGGGGAGCAGAAGTGACGGTTTCAATGAATTCTCCTTTAAAGTTGATTGGAGTTAATTTAACACAAGGAGCAGGGTTAAAAAAAACCACTATCTCCTCCATTGCAACAACTCATTTAAAAAATGCCAGAGTAGCTGAAAGACAAGCAGAAGAAATTCAACGCAATCTGGCTGAACACGATATTGATGCTACAACTAATATTTCCATTTTAGATGCTAAAAATCCTGGTTCTGGCGTTCTTGTATATTCTACCACTGGTAATGCAATAATTGCGGGGGATGCAGTTGGTGAAAAAAGACGATCAGCAGAAAAGGTTGGACATACCGCTTTCCAGAATTATTTTTCGACGTTATCCAATCAGTGCAGTGTCGATAAGTTCTTAGCAGATCAGATTTTGCCTGTGATGGCTTTAGCAAGTTCATCTAGTACATTCACGACTCCAATTCTCACAAAGCATACGAGAACAAATATTAATCTTATAGAGGATCTAACTAATGCTAAAATATCTATTGAGAAATTTGATCAAAAATTTCAATTATCTGTCGATGTTTGATTTCTCAGTTTCCTCGCTGAGCCAGTTTAGATACTCTTCGCTCCCTGTGTGAATTTTGTATACAACAAAGGCGGGAGTTTCATACGAATGAACCGATTTCAGTAATTTTTCTACATTCTCAACAAGAGTTTCACGAGTCTTTAACCAGACGATAAATTCATTTTCTTCCTCGATAGTTTCTTTCCATCTGTAAAATGAGATTACGTCAGAAATAATGTTTACACAAGCACCTAGTCGTTTTTCTATTACTGTCCAACCAAATTGTTTTGCTTCCTCAAGGGTAGGAAATGTTGTATAAATGGCTACAAACATAAAAATCACTTTTTTAATATATGTTTATTATATCCAAAACGATGTTCCGCTCGGCATAATAAGCATTGATAGTGAATCTGCTTTTTCTTACTATTTAACCGTACTCTTATTGTCTCACTGGTAATTGGAGAAAGACATTTATGGCAATAAAGCAGACGATACGGTTTTGGAAGATGAAATCTACCTCGCATTCCCATTTTTTTGGCTGATAAATAATGCTCTCTTGACATATCTGGATCTGTTAATCGAAGCTCTATACTTCTTCGGAGGAGATAATTAATAGCTTCAGAAAAGAGGTGTTTTTTTGTTTGCTTTTCTGTTCTCGACCTTCGTTTTTTCCTTTGCTTCAAGGGAGCCATTTGTTCAGACGTCCAAATATCTAATAACCATACCACGTTTTTTTGATTCATATATAGCTTAAATTTTTTACTTTTTTTGCGTATTATGGGATTTTCACCTCTAAAGTTGGTTGATTTTAAAATTTAAATTATTCATAGTTCTTCTTGTGGTAACTATCACGATTCTTTATTTGTAAGGGACTAATGCAGAGAAATAAACATCTAAGAAGTGTAAGAAACCTTTTTAGTTTAAAGCAAGGGGGGAAGAATTGCCAAGAAAAGGCTATAGTGTAAGGATTTCTGCTCCGATAGTGTAGCTTGGCCCATGAGGGTATCAGTTCGATACCCACGGCTAATCATATTGGGCTTTCGCCTCGATATAGGATTACACCAGAAGTCTCCTGCGAGATGACCCGGGTTCAAATCCCGGTCGGAGCATATCCTCAGTACATGATTTCCTTTCTTGTTAGAGTGATTAGAAATGAGTCGACCTTTAGATGTTTTAACAGAAGCTTTGAATCAAACTGTGATCCTTAAAGTTAGAGGTAAACGTGAGATTCGTGGTACATTACGTAGTTATGATCCCCATCTCAATCTATATTTGGAAAACGCGGAAGAGATTCATGCTGGTAATAAAGAAACAGGTGAAGAAGAACATACAGAAACCCTTGGAAATATCATTCTTAGGGGAGACAATGTAGTCCTTATCTCGCCTCCATCGTAGACTTGTGTCTTAGATTAATTGAAAATTTATAGAGCTGAAACAAAATGACAAAAGGAACAACCTCACGAGGAAAACATACATCGCATAGGACACACATGCAATGTAGACGTTGTGGAAACCGTAGTTTTCACAAGCGAAAAGGTCGATGCGCATCCTGTGGATATCCAAGTCCAAAGCTAAGGCGGTATGCTTGGCAACGAAAGAATTTTAACCACCGTCGAAGGATAACCTAAATACATTGCCGAGGTAGCTTAGAGTTTACTCCTGTGAGTAGACGAGTAACCCGGGAGGATCGTTTCCATAAATGGAGATGAATCCCGTAAGCGCTGGACTGAAGTCTGAAGATTTTATAAATCGTCAGAAATCCAGTTGCCGTGCGTTCAAAAGGCTTTTAAAGGGAACAGGTGTCCCTACCTGAAATTCGCGCCCTCGGCACTACTTTCTTCCTCCGTTTTTATTAGATATTTGATTATGAACTCTTCTTTAAGGAATAAGTGATCTATTGTGATTTTAGCTGGACCTTATTGATCTAAATTCCTTTTTCTCCTGTTAAAAAAGAAATTATTATCAGATCAAAAATCTATTAAATCTAGGGGAAGTACTTTAAAGTAGTAAGATAGATTTCCATTAAGAAGAATTCGGAGTAAATCAGAATGAAACCAGTAATTACACTTTCTTTGGGTGGTTCAATCATTAATCCAGGCCAGATTGATGTTAATTTCTTAGAAGAGTTTTCTAAGGTCATTGAAAAACTTATTCCACGATATAAGTTTATGATTGTTTGTGGAGGGGGAAAAGTTGCCCGAGATTACATCCATGCTCTTCCTCAAGGGCTGACTGAGGGTGAACGTGATTACATGGGTATTGCGGCGACATGGTTAAACGCTGAGTTGCTATCCTACTATTTCAAAGGTTTTTGTTCCCCAGTTTTACCCAGAACTATTGAGGAATTAAGACAACAAATGCGACATTTTGACGTTGGCTTATCTGGTGGGTTTTTACCCGCAGTAAAGACAGATGAAGATGCAGCAATCGTTGCTGATCTTTTGGGATCACCGATTTTGATTAATGTTACTAATGTAGATGGAATATATGATAAAGATCCTCGAAATAATCCTGATGCAAAGAAATTCACTGAATTAACCTATAAAGAATTTTATGAAATAATTTCTCCCCTTTCTTTAGGAGCGGGATCAAATGCCCCTTTCACACTGATTGCAGCAAAAATTTGTGAACGTTCCAATATTCGGATAATTATTTGTCCAAAAGTAATGAATAAAATTGAAAAAGCTATTGAAGGAGTAAATGTGGGTACTGTAATTCAAAATCGTTGAACTGAATTGAATAAATCTAAACAATTTACAAACGGTGACCATTTCCCTAGTTGTGTCCCAGATACAACCTATGGAGTAACACAGTTTTGGGCAGAGGAATATTGGGCCTGGCGACAAATCCAAAAAATTCGGAAAAATTACCCTGGTATCGATTTTAGCGGACTTATCAATAGTACGTTTGAAGATCATTTCAAACAACTCCTCAACAATCCACCCCACACTAATATTCTCGGTACAAATTCTTTTACAGATATTCCAGATAATTCTTGGAAGATCAGCAATAAGAAGTTAACATTAGCAACGTCACATGCTCCTTCCCGCTATAAAGCTCAATTACTTTTAAGAAGGCATAAGGATAACTTTAGAATAATTACATTTGATGCTCATTTGGATTTAGGGAATTATACAGGTATTCATGGAGCTTGGCTCACAGAAAATATCGCAAAACGAACTTCAATTATTGGGGGCTGGGCTGATATATTTTATGAGTTGAATTATGCGCACTCTTTAGTACCACATATTGCTTCAGAGTTGACAGAATTAAGTGATGATAATTCATTTTTAGAGTGGATTGCTGAGAAAAAGGTGTATATCTCAATAGATAT
>DXJL01000027.1 GCA_019057635.1 Candidatus Heimdallarchaeota archaeon | reverse complement strand
CAGCTAACACAATTTCTGGTAATATCATAATAAGATACATGGCTAATATGTAAGAGATTATACCAAGTATAAAGAGTATCCAGAAAATCTGCTTTTGTTTACGAATTCCAATTCCTAAATCGAACAGAACCACTCTGATTCCGTTATAGCCGTGATAAACTAATGCGGCTATTAACCCCGCATCGATAATGAAGGAAAAACGAAGCATACTTTCCACTACTTCAGGAAAACCCATACCTGCAACAAGAGACTTCCCCATTGCCGCGGTAATACTATTATACAGTAAACCTGGGGTTTCAAACCCAAGGAATGTGTCTAATAACATTGTTCCAATTATCCCAAAGTGGATGAAAACGTACATTATAAGGAATAGTCCCGTTAACCGTTGGGCTAACCAAGAATACATACCTATCCCGCGAGAGAAGGGTTTAAACCACCTGTAAAATTTGGAACCGTGACTATCTGTTTCCACTTGTGACTGATGCACAATATTTTCAGTTTCTGACACTTATATCACCCAAGAGATAGAACTGTAGAATTCAGTGTAAAAGCGTATATTACCGCTAACACCCCAACAAGTAGTAATAAGATGCCGAGAATCTTTCTAAATGAATGACCTGTTGCTACATCAAGTACTACCATTCGAAATCCATTTAACATGTGTAACATAAGAAATACAACAAATAAAATGGATATCCAGAAATATAACGGGTTTTGCATTTTCCACTGAACAGCTGAAAATGATGCAATGCCGTTTTCTAACTCCGGGACTGTTTCTGTGTTCATTAATAAAGTTAGGTAATGATTCACTACCATATGGAAGAAGACGAAAAGGAACACGAGAAATCCAGAGATTCTTTGAAGTACCCACCAAAATGCTGATGAGCCTGAATGTTTTGGAATAAATAGCTTAACTTTTGTTTCTTGAGAAGGACTTAGTTTCATGAGTGACCTCACTTCACAATTTCTTGTCTATAGAACCTATTTTCTAACAAAATACACTATATTGTATCTGTTTTTCCACTTTTTAGTAAAAATTAAATCATATTTTATATAGATAGTGTAGCCTAAAAGCCTGATAGCCATTATGTAGCCCTTATCTATTGTTAATCGAGAGAGATGGGGAGACTGGAAGTTGGATTGATTATTCGAATTGCTTTTAACTGGAAATTATATTAAAACAAATGGGGAAATCACCGATGTCGAATGAGGTTATAATCAAGCTAAACTCAGTTGGAACTTATTCGGTTGGAAAGACTTCTCTGATCAGAAGATATACTGAGAACACTTTTTCTGAAGATTATTTACCTACTCTTGGGGTTGACATTACTGTCAAACGAGGTATAATCATTGATACTAAACCGATCAGAATTGTATTTATGGATACCGCAGGTGAAGAGAAATTTGGGAGTTTACGTAAAACCTATTTTGAGGGTTCTTTAGGGTGCATAGCAGTCTATGATATAACCCGCCCAGAGACATTAAAAGATCTTGATCGTTGGCTAAAAGAATACCGAGGAGTTGCTGGGGATGACAAGATAATTTCTATAGTTGACAATAAAATTGATTTAGCAGGACAAAAGTCAATTCCTACTCAAGATGGGAAGCGTTATGCAAGATCTCAAGGTTCTGATTTCTATGAAGCGTCTGCTAAGTTCGGAGGAAAAATTATCCCGAGGATATTTGTGGATCTTGTCCAGAACGTTTTACAAGAATTAGCTAAATGAGGTAGATTATTCTAATTGTTGAATATTCCTCAATTTCAATCAATAGTCCTTGATTTAGGTTCAATTAACCAATAAGAAGATATATATGCCCCTTTATTCCCTCTTCGTACGTTCGCTTCCAGCCGAAGCTCTTTCAGGGCCGTTTTGATTAATTTTTCGGGGGAAGATCCTTTTATTCTTCGTTTCCTATACCAAGGAATGCTTCTATATCGGAACCAGTAGCTGTATCGGTCTTCCATTAATTTCAACTCGATAGATTCTTTTATTTTATCTGTGAAACCCGTGATATTCCATTCTTTCATTTCTTGGTATTCTTTCTTAGTCATTACCATCGGATTTTGATTAAATATCCTAACTTAAGTCAATTAGGAAGAGGGCAAAAATCTCCTAGATAAGATTCTCACAGATCATAATCAAAAAGTATTTTGAGATACTACGAAAGGAATGTTTGATTTCGCAACTGCAAGAAATTTAGCTTGTCGCAAAAAAGATTTGATTCAATAGAATTCCAACAACGTATAAAAAAGGTTAGAGAATATCGAAATTTATGTCAGATGAGATTAAAAAAATTGCTTCCCTTTCAAGGCAGACATTAACTGATTCTATTACAAAACAGGTTCGTTATCCGCGGTCTCTACTATTTTCTTTGGCCTTGGTCACATTTTTTGCTCTGAGCGTTTTCATTGTCAAGCCAAACTTAGTTATTACTTTTGAAGATGTCGAAGGAGAGGAGATAGAAGGTGATGAGGATTTTGCGGAAAAATTCGGACCCATCACGATTGCTCTCCTTGTTGGTTTTGTTTTGCCCTTTATCATTTGGACATATTTTCGTGAGATTATCCAATATTTACTGCTAAAAATATACTCTAGAAATAAAACGGATATTACTGATACAGAACAACAAAAACTTCTTGCTAAAGAAAGTCGGAATTCATATTTCCTAATACGAAAATTGTTAATTAACGTTCATACAATAGGAGGTATTAGTGCCTGTCTACTAGTTATCCTCCATATGATGGGGTTATTTCCTAATCATGATGGACTGAGCTTTTTCTTCTCATGGATAGCTATGCTCTCTGGAATTTATCTTGCAAGCGCAGGGATTTTATTACGATTTCGATTCAAAAGTCATTTACCTATCACCCAAAGAACATCGAAAATTGGTCGCGCTATCCATTTACAGCTCATTATAACACTTATCGGAGCACTAGGGATAGTACTTCATTTGGCCTCCAGATAGTTCTTTGAAAATCTATCTTGCAAAGTTCAATTTACTTAATTCATTGTCTCTCTTGATTCCACCATTGTAAAATTTTAAGGGCTCTTAAGGTATTCCATCGACTTGGAAAGCGAACGGGCTCCATATCAAACCAGATTTTTCCTCTTATTGGGGATTGAAGGGGCCATTTTCCTTTTTTTTCTTTCTTGGTCAAAATATTAATTGCATCGGAGAAACGCTCATCTTGATCATGGTTAATTTTCTGAAAATAGTCTAACGCTGCGATCACAGTATAGTGCCATCTTGGTGGGAAAGATAACATCGTCATCTTAGCGCTTACTGTCTCGCCAGTCCGATGAGATTTATACAACTTATGGTGCAAAAGAAATTCATGTGCCCTTCGTTGCATTCTAAGTATTTCTTTAGAATTTTTATTGGAGAATGATTCTTGATACTCATATAATGCTTCTAAGACCATGAGAGTCGTATGGAATGATGCATGGGTCGCTCCACGAGGAAACCTACAATTCCATCCCGCATCTCTCATTTGATTTTTGATTAAAGAGTTGAGAATCATCTCCATTCTTTCATCCTCTAGTTTAAAATACGAAAGGATGCCAAAAACGAGGCCTGTAATGCAGGTTTCACTTATTTTCTTCTTTGCTCTAGAATAATTTATCCCTCCATCATTTAAAAGGCCATTAGCCAGTAATAATTTACATCCAAGTTTGCATCGTTCGTTCAGAGGATTTATTCCCAATCTTCGCAAGAGTAGTAAGGTATATGTTGTAGAAGTCCATTTTGGAGTATAATAGCTATTATCCCATGTTCCAGCAGGATCTTGGAAATCCATAAGCTTTTTTCCCCACCCTTCTTGTTCTGTTTTAAAACGTTCTTCATTAACTTCCTTTTTTGAAGATTTACCTAGATCATTCATTGTTTGCCATCGAATGGATGGATCTCCTTTGAGTAACCATGTAATAATAGATTCACTCTGCTGTTTATCAGTCATTGATCAACCCAAGACGTTTTCAATTAATTTTGATTCATTTAAGTTTGAAGATTTCTGTATTGGAAAAAGTTTTCTTTTAGAAAAGAAACTTTGCCATCATAGTATAGATTTTAAGGAAGTTATTTTACAGAGAACTTCGAATTAAATTATTTTCTACGGAGTTTCGTATCTTGGAACATTTACCAAGAGATTTGGCAAGTTCTGGAGCCCCTAATATAAAAAAACAATTAGAATCTATTGCTGGAGGGAAAATACTTGATGTTGCGACTCAAGGTGGAAGTTTTATTCGAACTCTGGTAGATTTATTACTAGATTATGATTCTTTCATAGGAATTGATATCTCAAGAGAAAAGTGGGATGATACACGTTTTTCTGACCATCCTGTTCAATTTCTTGAGATGAATGCTGAGTTACTTGAATTTAACGATTCTTCCTTTGATACAGTCTCTATATCCCACTCGTTACATCATTTAACATCCATTGAGAAAGTGCTGGCTGAAATGGAAAGAGTATTAAGACCTAATGGCTACTTTATTCTTCAGGAAATGTTCCGTGACGAACCCCAGTCTGAGGCTCAGAAATCCGATATTTTATGTCATCATTGGGGTGCAAAAATCGATTCTTTACTTGGCATCCCTCATAATAAAACTTTGACAATAAAAGAAATTAAACTGTTTGCATCACAATTAAAACTTAACCTTGAATTTATTATCGAATCTACTCATTCTGTAAGCTGTATACTCTGTGATGACAAATATAAGTGTGATAATCCGAAAAATACCAGTATTATTAACCTTGCATTAAAAGAGGTTGACAGAAACCTTGATAAATTGCAGAAAGGACTTGATAATGGAATTCTTGAATACAATTCTTCTGTAAAAGAGCTTTTACTGGAAGGAGCGATGATTAAAAAGCGAATCAATCAGTATGGTTCAGCTTCAGCTTCACATCTATTCTTTATAGGAAGGAAATAAAGTTCTTTAATTATTGGACGTCTTCAAACGTAACAGTACTTCGTAACTTCATTTTTTTGAGTGTGATGAAAAAAAAGGAGGGGAAACCTTTAAAAGTGGATTCCAGCGAGGAATCACTCAAATGACCAAACTTAAGTTACCTCGCTTTCCGCCACGTAAAGCTAGAAAAACTCCGACTCTTATAAACTTTATGGTACGCTGGTTGGATAGATTTCAATTCTTGTCAACCCCCATTCCTGCTAAATCACCGTTTACCATGAAAGACAGGTTAAAATTACTTTTACTTACCGCACTCGATCGAACCTCCATTTCTCGGAAGGCTCGAGATCTTCGCGAGCTACATCTCCCAATTCCCTCTGGGGAAGCTACCCTGGCATGGTTAAGAACAAATTCTGTTGAGGAAATTACGCTCTCACAACAAATCGGCTTTTTTAAGTTTCTTGAAAGCCTTCCCGAGAACTTTCAAAGCGCAAGAAAACAAGGAATGTTGTTAGCGATCGATTTCCATACTGATCCTAACTATGCAAGGACAGTTTCTCCTTACATCTGTAAAGGTAAGAAAAAGGCCAGTACTCATAAATTTTATCAGTATATAACGGTTATTTGGATAAATGCACCCGAACCAATCACGTTAGGGGTTCAACTCGTTCCTACAAAGCATTCTGTTTTCAAGACAGCTCTGAACCTTTTGATGCCTTTACTCACTCAAGAACGAATTATTGGAATATTAGCGGACGGTAGCTTCTATAACTGGGATTTCATTAGGTGGCTTATTAGTGAACAGGTCTTCTTCATTATTCGCGGACGTGTCAATTCGGGAGTCAAACCTTTAGTACAAAAACATAAAGAAAAGTTACTTCAAAAAGGGGATGCCCTAATCGTGGATTATAAATTGAATAAAGGTCACACCCGCGAGAGATTTCCAGTAAAACTTGCTCTGTGTCAAGAGGGTACTCGTGTTATAGCTTTAGTTGTTCCCACTACGTGTAATCTTTCAGGAAAGAAGATAGCTTTACTTTACCGTCGAAGATTCACGATTGAGACCTATTATCGTCAGATGCACCGATTTCAAATCTTTAGTTGTTCTCAAAACCCAACTCTTAGATTCATTCTTGTTCTCATTGCATTTTGGTTGTGTAATTTCTGGGCCTACTTTAAATCACCGATTCACATCTTAAAATCAGCTAGTCGGCGATGTCGAGCCGATTTTGTTTATTCAGCGAACGATTTCTGCGAATTCATTATCACATCATGGCATCAAGCACTTTTTAGAAGACAGGAGGAGTTTTCAAGGAGGTGATACGAAGAACTGGTTGGTTATACGACATCGCGAAAAAAATCATTCGTTCGTTAATATGGTATAAAAATTTTGTAAGCTTCGTTTTTTTT
>DXJL01000026.1 GCA_019057635.1 Candidatus Heimdallarchaeota archaeon | reverse complement strand
TTATTTCAAGTCTTCGTAGATATAAGGAACCTAGTTCCATTTGTCTTTCGTATTTTTTTATTCATAATTACTGGAATGTTATCTTTTCTCCTAATGAATACTTCGCAAAAAAAGATATTTTCCCCACCTAAGGATTCTACTGGATTAGTTTCAGATGGAATTTACGCTGTAGTACGGCACCCATTATATCTCAGTATTCTAGTGTTGTATCTGGCGTTTGTATTTCTCTCATTCTCTCTCATTTCTTCTATTCCAGTTTTCATAACTTTCTTTTTTTTTAATTGGATGGTTGAATTTGAGGAAGAAGAATTAGTAAAAATTCTTGGAAACGAGTATGTTAAATATATGAGTAATGTTCCTAGATGGATTCCAAAACCGAATTCCCTCTGGAATAAATAATCTTTCATCCACTGAAAATCCAAGCTAATTTCGTAAAAATGAAGAACCATCTGTTCAACTTTCTATTATTTGATGCAATCAGACCGAATTCCAAGATGATGGCCCTTTTAATAGGTAAATTATTCAAATCAACTTTTTACTGAATAAAAGATGAAAAAGCTGAATTTTATTTCGGAATATATATATAAAAATGCAATTAGTGTAACAAAGGAATGAAACTTGAGAGAAAATTACTCCCTTGAAACATTGTTATAAGGTAAAGATCATGTCCTATCTATACACACCGATAAGAAAATCTGTGTTTACTCTTACCATTTGGTTTACTTGGATATTATCAAGTTTAGTTGGATGGAGTATATTATTCGGATCAATTATATGGATCTTTTACTACTTTGAAAATATTTTCGTTTTTCCGATGTTTTTTATAGGGAGTGCAATAGTTGGGGTAGTACAATGGGTTAATATTCGGACAATTTTTTCTTGGTCAAAATTGTGGATAATTACGAGTTTTATTGGTATACCACTAGGTTTTATATATGTTGTATTATTAGTTACTATCATAGGGCCAATAGGCCTCGGTGTAGGGGTAATAGCGGACTCAATCTTCGGTGTGGTTGGAGGTATTATCGCTACAGCAGTAACTGTATCGATTTCCTTTATTATTATCACTCATTACAATGGAATATTGATTAAAAGAATAACAAAGAAAATTAATCCAGAGAAATTGCATATTTTTGAACAAATTGTAATAATTAAAGATGCTGCATCGACTGCGATTATTTTGAACGCGATTTTCTTCCTACTTGATGTATTCGTCGGGATTTTCATTGGAGGGTTCACTTTTGCTATATTAACAGGATTTGGTGCGAATGAAATCGGTGTTCCGATGATAGGAAGCAAGAAGGAAGAAGTAAAGTCTGTAGCTTAATGCTCATTTTGTTGTTATTCTAGAACAAAGAAAGATATCCTGGATTTTTCTAGATGTTGTAAAATTTTAGTTTGAAGACATTCATTAGATCAAAAGAGTCAGAATCTCTTTATATTAATATGTAGAAGTGCCACCAAATATTTACTCAACCTCAAGAAAATTGCTAAACAAGGGATACGAAATCAAATGAGTAATAAATCATCTAATAAGGAATTTAAAGACATTATCAAGCTAGAAGAAGAAATATCGAACTTTTTTGAGGATTTAATGTACGATCGGGGAGGCTCTCCTTTGTTAGGCAGGATTTTTGCCTTATGTGTATTGACATCTTCCCAAAAACCATTATTACAAAAAGAATTGGTAGATAAATTTGAGGTAAATCCTTCCACGATTAGTCGTAATCTGAAGGAATTAGAGAACTGGAAATTAATTGATCGACGGCGAGAACCAGGCTCTCGTGAATGGAAATATCAAGTTGAGTCAACTGCTTACCTTGAACTCTTGGTGCATGAATTTGAAGAAAATGTGAGTACACTTCGAGAGCGAGAAGGGGGTTTAAGACGTATACGTGAACGGTGGGGAGAGACTATGAGTCAAGAATCCAGAGAATCACCTGGAGGAAAACGTACATTACAAATATTAGATTTTTTAATCAATTGGATGGAAATTGTAGCTACTGAACAAGATGAATTGATTAAAACACTTCATCGGAGATTTCTGGAGTTAGAAAAAAATCTGGAGTAATCTGAAGAAAGGGTACAAATTATTCCAAACTTTCCCAATTCTAGTGAGCTTAAATAGCCAGAAAAACCTGTAATATATATCTCTCAGACTGGGACGGTGTCGTCATCAAATACCGTATGGTAAGTTCTCATCATCGAGACTAGATTTAGCGTCCTACAAGCTTTTTTTTAAGAACATAATATCGATCGTGGTAGTTTCTATTGCATAAATATTCTTTGGCTTTTTTTAATGAACCTGTTAAATATTCCGAGTAAACATAGAGCGGTTGAGAGTGATGAGAATGAATAAAACAAATGCTCGCTCGTATCAAATGAACAGATTGATGTGACATACGAAAAACTCCTCCTTGATTTTGAGGGTCGAAATACGATAGATAAAGGCCTACTTTTGCGGCTCCAGTAACTCCAAAAAGCCTTTTGATTTCAGTAGCCAGTATAAACCATGCATCTTTCTCAGAAATATCTTTTTGACTTATGAATCGAACCGTTAAATAACGAACACGCTCTTTTTTCATTCTATTCTTCCTCCTGAATATAGATTTCTGGTTCTTTAAAAATTCCAGGAGCTATGTAGTCGTTACTCATTTTCACTTGATTACGAGAGAGTAGCTGAGTTGGGATCGTGCTGATTGATTCTAAGGGGGTCTCTTTTGTAGATAAGAGAATTTGTGATAGCGAAGCTAATTCCCAAGGGGATCGTAGACTGCTTTGAATAGAAGTACCAGAATTAATTATTATTGGAACTGATTTCAACTGTGCAATTTCTAAAGCCTGTTGAATATGTCGAAAAGTAGGAATTTGAACACGTTCAGGGGATAGATAGAGCTCACTTAGAGAAATTTCAAGGTACTTTACAAACTTAATCATTAATTTTGCAATCGAACGTGTGAATAATTTTCCAATCTGATGTGGTGGAAATGATAAAATATCTATCCTATTGTCTTGTGCAGCCCAACCAGCAATCTCGGCATCAACGCATCTTACGGATATAATAGGGAAATTTCTTCTTTCTCTTCGAAGAATCTGAACAATTTTTTCCTTTGGTATCTTACTGGAGTCAATATCTAACCTATTTATGAGATCTAAAGAATGAGTGCTTGAAAGTGTGTTTAAATCGAATGGTTTGGCGTCCCATTCTCTGCCCAACCAGATTTGAGAAAACCCAAGAAGGTTACTAACTTCAAGAATGGCATGTAAATTGGAATTAGTATCAGGAGTAATATAATCAACAAATTTACGAGGCACACAAATCACATTCCTGTATATTTTCATGCATTCGAGTATATTTTCTTTCGAGATACGATCTTATTAAAGGTTACTCTGAAT
>DXJL01000214.1 GCA_019057635.1 Candidatus Heimdallarchaeota archaeon | reverse complement strand
TATAGAAAAAGAAATTGAATTCTATACATCATGTATTAGTTCAATAGGAGAAACCCCCATATTACTACTTAATGGCACAGAAGATAAAGTCACCCCTATTGAACTTGCAAGAGATCTAGCCCCACGATTGAAAAACGTAAAACTTGTTGAATTTGAAGGTTTTGAACATATCAGTCCTAATATCAAGAAAAAACAAGCAAAAGCCATTATGCTGGAATATTCGAACTTTCTCTCAGAATTAATTTGAAAGTTTTTAAACTAATGCAATTACGAAAGACGCTCACACAATAGCTTACCTATTCTAGTAATCTCTTGCCATACCTCGGTTTGATTTTCGACACCAATACAAAGCTCACTTGATGCTTTTGTTCCCTTTCCATGAATCATAGGAACTCCACTCATTTCACAGGTGCTACCTTGGCCACAAGTAAGGCAAGGAACATTACCTTTGATTAGAACGGTACCTACATGTTCCATTCTTTCCATTCGTAATTCTCTTTCAATGGCTTGAGCGACTTGGGTCACAGGGAGCTTTGGTGTATAAAATGATTTAAGATATTTTACCCAGAATTTTCGACGTCTCTGGTTATAAGAATCAGGGAAGAGCCCGTTAACTATTATTACTCCAAGTTTACCCCTATTGAGATTGTTTACGTGCCTCATGGACCAAAGTCGTTCTAGAAATGCTTTTGTATATGCATCTATCATACCATAGGGACAATAAGCTCCAATTACAAGAGCTTGAGCTCCCTTAAGCTTTTCAGCTAATCTAGGAAAATCGTCTTTAACTTGGCAAATGTTGTGGGGAACACACTGTTTGCAAGCTTGACAAGGTTTTACATTGATTTCACTGAGTTTCACAAATTCAGAGTCAAGGCCGCTAGCTTGAAGAACACCTTTGACTGCACGATCTGTATTACTATTTGGCACAGGGCTACCAGAAATCCCTAAAATGACCGATGACATGAGTATTCATTCATTTTATTATCAATATATTTAATCCTATGATGATTCTCTTCTCTCTTCAAGTGCTCCGAAAGGCAAATCTTCATCTTTTGGGTTTCTAAATCGATTGGAAAATAGAACTAGGGAAACAACTAGAGATGGCAACAATATCACGGCTGAGAGAACACCTAATGATCCAGGAATAATTGTTTCGATAATCAACCCACCTGTAATAGGTGTGAGTACTTGAGAGATGCTTTGAAGGGAGTCAGCAACGCCCATTACCTTCCCACGGTTTCGTAAATTGGTTTTACTACTTATTTCACTGGTAATGGTAGGCCTAATGATCCCTGCGCCAATCGAGAATAATCCCATGATTACAAACATGTATACTCCCGATTCGACAAAGATGATCTGAGTGTAAGCCAAAAATATTGCTACTTGTCCTAGGATGAATAAAATTTCTCTAGACAAAAAATTGACCAGCTTAGGGAATATAATTAATTGAAACAGTATTCGAATTAGACCCACAAACATAAGATATAGACCCACAGTATCAGGCCCCACCTTTAATTGGTATTCTGAAAAAAGACCCAAGTTGGCAGTTATCAATGAAAATGAAAGGACAAAGGACAGAAAGTAGAACAATAATAGTCGAAGATCCTCATTAGTAAAACTTGCTATCAAATCTTTTGCCGGTATAAAGTCATTCATTGAAACATGAAATTCCTTATCATTAGTCACTGTTTCTTCTAGTAGGAAAATAATCATGATCACGGTTATTGCTGAAATACCAGCCGCTAAGAAAGATGGGATACTGTAATCGATCGTTGCCAAGTATCCACCAATAGCGGGGCCAATGAAAAAGCCTACTCCAAAAACTGTGCTCATATACCCAAAAGATTTAGTTTGGGTCTTTTTGTCCTCATCACGCATAATATCCCCTAGGTAGGCCCGTGATAGAGTCATATTACTCCCAAATAAGCCATCTATTATGCGTGATAAAAAGACCAAGAACAAGGAATCAGCCAACCCTAATATTATAAAACCAAGGACGGTAGAGAATTGACTTATCAATAATAGGGGCTTACGTCCATATTTATCACTAAGCTTTCCTATGATGGGTGCAGAGAAGAACTGACATAATGCAAATGATGCCACAATAATCCCCACCATCGTGGGTGAGGCACCTAAATCCGTAGCTAAATAGGGTAAAAAGGGTAAGATTAAGCTCCAGCCCAGTACTTCCGTAAAAATAATTAGTAAAATTGTGAAAAATTCTTTTTTCATTGGAATAACCGAGTCATTGAATATTATTTGTTTAATGAGGCTCTGAATGGCGTGATCGTCACTAATTAGTATTTATCTCTCATTGGATTGATTTTTAATAATTTATTAATCAGTTTTCGTTTTCTCTACGACTTTGTTTTTATGTAAATTCGATGTTCTCCCAAAATTTCATGAATATAAACTTGGATTTTCAAGAAAACACCCTGTGTATATCAATTTTTACTAAAAACTAAGAGAATTTCTCTAGACCTCGTTTTATAGTTTGGTACTTTTCCATTGGAATTGTGGTGAGAGATGGGAAAACCTCTCCTTTAACTGGGAAGTTTTGTATTGGGTATAATCTGCTTCCTCTTATCTAAACAATCTATTTCTGTTTTTAAATCTACTTTCATGAGTATTATTTATGGTTTCTGGGGCAAAGTAATCTTCTGGGAAGACTTTAGCCGGATCTTATTAACCACTGGTTAGTATATAGTTACATAGGTGAATTATGATGAACAAGATAAAAAACATTAGACAAAGATTAGTTGAAATCCGAAACATTGTGAAGAGAGGCGGTAACATGACAGAGGATCAAGATTTAATGTTAGAAGCACTCACAGCACATGAACACTATGGAATTCGTCGTCAGGCATCAGGGTTGATGGTTATAACCTCAAAAGACTATCGAAATCAGATGTTAGCGGGAAATTTAAATGCTGTGACTTTATCAAGCATTTAGTGCCGCTTTCCTTTTTTTATTCTACAATTTTTTCAAGCGGTATATGAGGAGAAACGTTAAAAAAAGTAATCTGCTGAATTCAATAGCTTTTATCTTGATTCTATTCCTATTTAATTCCTCTAATATTTATTAATAAGGTAAACAATGCAATGTCTTGATAACTGATGCAAAATTCCTCTAAGTTTTTTTAATCATTAAACTATAAAGGCAAGACTCCATTTTTATCTGAATTAATATAGAAGAAGATTATGAAAAAATGTTTTGAACTTATACTCTTCTCATCAGAAACGACGAAGAGCGCTTAAATGTAGACACATTGAGATGAAATTCAATTTTCAGACATGAATTTTATCCTCCATTTAATTTAACAAAATTGTAGTAAATATGAAACTGAAATCAAATCATATTGGTGGATATCTATGACAGAAGAACAAATTAAAAAAGCAAGTCAACATTTTGAAAACCTGGTTCGAGAACAGCTTGAACGGGTAGAGAGAATGAAGAGCGAACCCGATTGGACAGATTTTTCTAGCTTAGAGAAGATTATTATCGGGGCGTGTAGTGGCGATGGCATTGGACCAGCCATAACTGAAGCTGCGATCATTGTTCTTAAATTTTTACTTGATTCGCAAATTAAATCAGGAAAAGTTGAGATTCGCAGAATCGATGGACTGACTATAGAAAATCGGGTTAAAGTTATGAAGGCTATACCTGATGATGTATTAGCTGAGCTAAAAGCATGCCACACGATATTAAAAGGCCCTACTACAACCCCATGGAAGGGTAACAAATACGGTTGGCCTAACATTGAAAGTGCGAATGTTTCAATGCGTCGTGAGTTAGATCTCTTTGCTAACGTTCGTCCTGTTAGAGTCCCAGAGAAAAACATTGATTGGATGTTTTATCGAGAAAACACCGAAGGTGCCTATGTTCTAGGTAGTCAGGGTGTTGATGTTTCTGATGATCTTGCTATAGATTTTAAAGTAATTACTAATCAGGGATCCGATCGTATTATTCGCGCTGCCTTTGAATATGCGAAGAAAAACAAGATAAATAAGGTAACAGTCGTAACAAAGGCTAACGTTGTAAAGAAAACAGATGGTAAATTTCTTTCAGTTGCAGAACAAGTAGCAAAAGAGTATCCTGAAGTTGAATGGGATGACTGGTATATTGATATCATGACTGCTAAATTAATTGATCCAGCGCGTCAGAGTTCCTTTAAGGTGATAACAGCTCCAAATCTTTATGGTGATATAGTTACTGATGAAGCAGCTCAAATCCAAGGTGGTTTAGGAACCGCTGGTGCTGCAAACATTGGTAAAATATATTCTATGTTTGAAGCTGTTCACGGTAGTGCGCTGAAAATGGTTGACGACGGTCGTGAACGATTTGCTGATCCTACAAGCATGATAAAAGCTACTTCCATGCTTCTCAATCATATTGGTTTTTCGGATCAATCAGTTATGCTGGATAAGGCATTAGATATCTGTTCCCAATATGAAAAGAAAATGGTCGTTACAGGTCGGGACACTGGAGTGACTGGTGAAAAGATGGCTGAATACATCATTGAGACTATCAAAGATCCAGATCTTGAGAAAAAGTGGCAAAGCTATCAATAGCTTTCCTTCTCTCTTTTTTTTTACTTGGAATCCACTTAGAATGTTCAAAAATGTAATTTTTGAAGTAGGTCTTACAACAGAGGGGTTTTCGATAGTTCGAAAACAATTTATGAAACCTGATGATTTATCAATCAACCCAGCTCTTGTTGGAGAAATTTTATCAACAATTCAAGGATTGCCCTCACAATTGGTGAAAATACCAAATGTTCTGGAAATGGAGGGTTTTTTAATTATCCTAGAACAATTTAAATGTGGTAAAAAAGAGACTATTTTCCTTCTTTACGCGATTTGCCAAGCAAGCACTGAAGAAATACGTAATACCATTTCGAATTTAGCTACAGAACTGAAAACATTTGATAATATTCTACTAAATTGGAATGTTGATACAGAAAGTCTAAGAAATCTTTATCCGCTTTTTGAAGAGGCTTGTCTTCCTTTCAAGTAGTGAATTTTTTTCATCACTCATTAAATCACTTGTTTAATTTATCGGAATGAGATTTTTTCAATGTAGCATAATTATGTTTTAAGAGTTTAAAGCACCAAAAGTGATATATGTGGATTTTACGAAATTCCAAATCACATTTTTTACTACTTAGATATACAGAAGGACATAGTTTTGGCAATAGTTGAAGTAACAGAATTAATGAAGACGTTCAAAATTCCTGGAGAAGATATACAGGTTTTAAAAGGAATTTCTTTGGCTGTGGAAGAAGGAGAATTTGTTGCAATAATGGGTGCAAGTGGATCTGGTAAATCTACATTATTAAATATACTTTCAAGTATAGAAGAGGTAACTAGTGGTAATGTGTTAATAGATGGTGAAATAATATCCAAAGAAAACGTGGTAAACCTTCGTAGATATAAAACTTCAATTATTTATCAAGATTTCAACAATCTAGCATATCTTAGTGCTAGTGAAAATGTCATGTTTCCGATGATGTTAGCAGGAATAGAGTTAGAAGTCGCCAGAAGTGCAGCACAGAAATTATTGGAGAAAGTTCAGCTAGGTCATCGTGTTGATCACATACCAGACGATTTGAGTGGAGGTGAACAACAACGAGTAGCGATCGCCAGGGCTCTTGCAAATAATCCTAAATTGATACTTGCTGATGAACCCACAGGTAATTTAGATACACAAACAGGGAATTCGATTATCAAGTTATTCCGATCACTTGTTCAAGAGCAGAAAATCACCATAATTATGGTCACACACGATATTCAAATCGCAAAAAAAACTGATCGAATTCTTATTCTCAGAGATGGGAAATTACACCGTGAGGAAGATGTTTTGGACGTGGAATAATCATGACTCAGCAACCTAAAGCTAAGCGTTTTCGCCCCCGTGATAGATTCGCGTATTTTTCCCAATCTATTCGTTCCATTCGACGAAACAAGCGAAGATCTATGTCTATGATCGCAGGACTCATATTAGGGATCTCTATATTAGCCGGAATCTTTCTTTACACGACCGTCCTCATGAATAATGTGTACCTCAGCATTATTGATGGATCACCCTATGAAATTCGCATGGATTTTGATGACCCATTATCTGATGCTCAAATTGAAACATTCCGTACAAGCTTCAGTTCTCATCCGAAAGTTGCTGAAGCCCAGACTGTTTATGGAAATGGCAGGACAATTGTAGACAGTTTCGGTTCAATGTACACCTCAGCGGTTCTACAAGCGGAAATTCGGGCAGAATACAATAATGAAACTTATTCTGGATCACAAGGTAGAATTTTTACTTATGATTTTTATTACGGTTTAATAGGATCGAGTATACGGGAATCACTTGTAACTGGAAGATATCCAGGTATTTATTCGACAAATGATCCCAATTACCATGGAATCTTAATTTCTGAGTCATTAGCAGAACGAGCAAAATTAAGAGACGGGCATAAACTTAGTTCTCTTACATTAAAGATTGCTGCAATTGAGCCGAATGATCCGAATGATCCTAATTATTCTAATTTTCCATTCAGCCAAGATATTAAAGGGGAAATGGTACTGGAAAATGTCACTATTGCAGGGATTATGTCAAGGAGCAATGAGGCTTCCGCAGGATTATTTTCTGAAACAATGGAGGCTGGAGGAGGAGGAGAAATCTTCATTCCAAGAGAACTATTTGAGGATCCAGATCAAGGAAATTCTACGTCCTTCTTTAACTCGCTAAATGCTGAG
>DXJL01000213.1 GCA_019057635.1 Candidatus Heimdallarchaeota archaeon | reverse complement strand
TTTATTAAGACCGTTTACTGGAGAGATTTACTATAAAGACAAACGGATTGACCGAAAGCCTGCTCATAAGATCGTCAAAGCTGGAATTGGATATGTTCCACAACTAGATAATGTCTTTACAACTCTCACTATACAGGAAAATTTAGAAATTGGTGCATATTTGTCAATTCGTGATAGATACAGTTACTCTGATTTATATGATCTGTTTCCAGACTTGAAAGGCCGTGAAAAAGAAAAAGCAAAAAATTTATCGGGAGGAGAGCGACAAATGCTAGCTCTAGCTCGTGCATTAATAAATAAACCTGATTTATTATGCTTAGACGAACCAACAGCCGCATTAGCTCCCAAATTAGTTAGAGAAATATTAAACAAACTTATTGAAATACGAGATAGCGGTACAACAATTTTATTAATAGAACAGAATGCCAAACAAAGCCTAAAAATAAGTGATCGGGGATATGTTCTGGCTATTGGAAAAAAAGTTCATGAAGGCCCTTCCAACGATCTTTTAAATTCTCCAAAGATTCAAGAACACTATTTGGGGATAAAAAAAGTTAGTATGATTGATAAATCCTAAAAGTGTAAACTTCGCTAAGCTCAACGATAATAGGTGAAAACCGATCTTCTGAAGAAAGCATTTTAAACCAAAAGTCTTGATTGGTTGGAGGATCTAGATTCAGAAGGCAAGGGAATTAAACATGCGTGTGCGCTCAATCGGTAAATTGTTTATTGCTTTAGGGGTCGTGGGAATCATTATTGGTTTAATTGGATCTTTTTTCTTGTATGCGACTGTAGGACAAATCACAGTTGGATCAGAAATTACCAGCGAGCCATTTCAGATAACCGGGGTTTAAATAGCTAAATCACGAATTAAAGAGTGAGCGTAGCGATCTACAGATTTTTTCTTTTGAGTATCCGCTAATGGTACTTTAACAAGACGTAGATTCTGTTCTCCAACCATGATACCAGTTTCCCCCTCTAAGATGCAGTCTACTGCATACGCTCCCATACGAGTCGCATTCCAACGATCTACTGCACTAGGAGATCCACCCCGTTGAAGATGGCCAAGAATCGAAATATGGGTCGAGAATTCTAGACCAGGTTGACTTGTCAATTTCTTGCAGAAAGAGAAAATGTCTGGTTGACTAACTCCTTCTGCTACAATAATTATTAGACTAGTTTTCCCTCGATCTCGTGCAGCTTTGATACGTGTGGCTACAGCAGTTAAATCAATAGGTTCATCTTCTGGGATAAGTATTTCCTCTGCTCCACTTCCAATTCCAACTTTTAGTGCAATAAAACCCGAATTCCGGCCCATGACCTCAACAATGAAAGCTCGGTCATGAGAATCTGCGGTATCACGAATACGATCGAGGGCTTGAATAGCAGTATCTAGGGCAGTATCAAAACCGATCGTATAGTCAGTTCCATAAATATCATTATCGATAGTACCTGGAACTCCAATAATTTGACCATCCCAGTACTTATGTAATTCTAATAATCCTCGAAATGTCCCGTCTCCTCCAATAGCAATTAACCCATCAAAATCGTAACTTTTTAGTATTTTAGCTGCTGTTCTTACTCCTTCCTCTTTGTAAAATCGATCACATCGTGCAGTTTTGATAACTGTCCCGCCTGTCTGGATTATATTTCCCACAGAGCGTGGTATCATCTTTTCAAATGCTTCATCAAAAATTCCTTTGTAACCTCTATGAATCGCTACAATATTCAATCCTTGGGCAATCCCCCTTCGGACTATGGATCGTAATGCAGCATTCATTCCTGGTGCATCGCCCCCTGAACACAGAACTCCAATTTTTTTCTTTCCAGGCATATTATCAGCTTCCTATAAAGTAATATTCTTGCTCTTTTCTGATTTCACAATCAGAGCTGTCTTAATTAAAAAATATCTCGAGAGCTTAAAAGAAAAATCGTTTTTCTTTTAAATGAAAGAATTTAAGCTTTAAATAAGGTTGGTTTAAGTAAAAACCGCTACTTATTTCATTTCATTGGATTTGATATTATGTCATGGAAACAATTGCTTGGTAGTCCCGGTGAGGAGTTTATAATTGGGAAAAGATGGCTTAAGAAACATATTCCTAAAAAATATAGAGTTTCTAAACCAAATCACAAAGAATCATCATGCCCGGGTGCAATCTACGATATAGGAGAGCGTTTTTTACCGAGTGCTAATAAAATACAACATATCTGGATCTGTATGGAAACAGGTCAAATCCTTACAGAAGCTCCATCAGTAATAGTTATCCCAAAACCTAAACCACGTAAAGAGAAACCAGTTGCAGCTGCAAAACCAAAGAAAAAAGTAATTCCGAAAAAGGTTGTTAAACCAAAAATTCCCGAACCTGAACCAGTTCCTGTGCCTGAAGTGAAACCTGTCACTAAAGCCACACCTAAGTTTACCAAAGAAACTTCAGTTTCAGAAGTAAAAGGTATAGGTAACGCAGCTTTTGATAAATTAACCACTGCAGGAATAAACACAATAGATGATCTGCTGGGAAAACATAGCCAAGAAATTGCAACACTAATTGGTCGAAAATCTGATGCACAAATTAAGACTTGGCAAGATAATGCTCTTGCCATGCTAGATTAAAGAATATTCCCATCTTATACCTATTTTGATTCTGTTGGTAAATAGGCATTTTGTACGTATTGTTTAAGCATTCTTCTGGCCGAGAACTCTGGAGTGACTGTTTTAATCGAGTTTTTTATCACATCACACCATTCAACAGGAATATTTTCAGCATTCCGTGTGTAGAATAATGGTCGAATTTCCGTTTCCAATATATTATACATACTTTCGGCATCATTACGGTTTTGCTCTTCCTGATTTGAGAAAACTTGTCCTCCAATAACGTATCCATTACTTCCTCGGTAGGCCTCAGGCCACCACCCATCTAAAATGGAGAAATTAACAACCCCATTAATGGCAGCTTTCATTCCTGAAGTTCCTGAGGCCTCCATTGGCTTTTGAGGTGTATTAAGCCAAACATCACACCCTTGAACAAGATATCTACCAATTTGCATATCGTAATCTTCGATAAATGCAATTCGTCCTCCATAATCCCTAGATACAACCTTTTGGAAAATACTTTGCAACACACGCTTTCCTGCATCATCTTGAGGATGAGCCTTTCCAGCAAATATTAGTTGTATGGGGGTGTATGGGTCAAGCAAGTTTGCTTTAATTCTTTCAAGATCATGGAATATCAAACCTGCACGTTTGTAGGTCGCAAACCGTCGTGCGAATCCGATCGTTAATGCTTCTGGATCAAGTAAAGCTCCGGCTGCAAGAGTTAATCGTGAATCGCGATCTCCTTGAATCCGATGAGTACGTGTCTTTTCTCGCAGAAACGAAAACATACTTTGACGTGCTGCAAGACGGGTTTTCCATAATTCCGCATTTGGAATATCATCTAAACGTTCCCAAATTTCAGGATCATCCCGTTGACGTAACCAATTTTTCCCTAAATATTTCTTATAAAGACTCTGAAAAGGGCCACTTACCCAAGTAGGAACGTGTACCCCATTCGTTACATAGGACAAGGGAGGACGTGTTTGAAATTCTGGACTGGAATAAAGATTCTCCCACATCTTCTGACTAACCTCACCATTCAGTTTAGAAACAGCATTTTGATAGCGACTCAATCGAATACCAAGAGTGGTCATATTAAATCTAGGGCCATCTCCATGCCCCCAGTCAAACGCTCCTAGGGATAAAAAGTCTTCACGACTTATACCTAACGATTCCCAGAAATTTTGGAAGTATTTGGAAACCAGTTCGAAAGAAAATTGATCATGGCCTGCGCTAACAGGTGTATGAGTCGTAAATACGATTTTTTTCCTCACCTCGGCTTTAGCCTCTTCAAAATTTGATCCATTGTCATACATTTCACGTCGAAGGAGTTCTAAGGTAGCAAATGATGTATGACCTTCATTAAGATGAAATACATCAGGATTATGACCGAAATGAGAAAGAATTTTGAGTGCTCCAAATCCCAAGACAATTTCCTGTCTGATACGCATCTCTTGATCTCCCCCATACAAACGGGATGATAAACCTCTATCCCAGGGTTGGTTCTGTTCAATATCTGTATCCATCAAATAAAGCGGAGTCCGTCCAACTTTCATACTCCAAACTCGTAAAAATAGCGAAGTTGGATATTCGAGTTCAATTGTAAGTTGAGAATCACCATTTTCCGGAACAGGCTTGATTGGAGATTCTGAGAAGTTTATGTTTTCATATTCGGCTTGTTGCCAACCGTCTCTCGAAATTGTTTGCTTAAAATATCCTTGTGGATAAACAAATCCCACACCAACAAATGGCAATCCAAGATCACTACTTTCTTTGATATGGTCACCACTGAGAATACCTAAACCCCCAGAATATATAGGTAAGGACTGGTGTAATCCATATTCAGTTGAAAGGTAAGCGATTTGACCTTTATACTCTGGAAACTTTTTTGCAAACCATGTATCTTGAATTTCTAGTATTTCTTGAAAAGTATGAATTATGGAATCATATTTTTTTAAAAATGAGGGATTTTTGGCAGCTGCTTCAAGCCGTTCTTGGGGAATAATCTGCAACATATGGACAGGATTATGACCTGTTGAATTCCAAGACGGATGATCTAAAATCTTGAATAATTCACGCGCTTTAGGTTTCCACACCCAAATTAGATTTTCCGCCAAATCTTGTAAATGTTTAATACGATCAGGGAGTTGACTCAAGGTTAGTTCTCCAGTATAGAATAAATAATAAGCTTAGAACTTGATATAGATTCAAAAAGGATAATAGTGAATATTTCCAAGTAGGAATAATAATTTAATCTATCAAAGATAGTAATGTCCTGGAAGGAATTCTAATGATACATATTAAGGAAAAATACTTTCGGATGAGTTTTTCTCTGCTTTAAGAATATATGAGGTATTATCCCAATAAGCACTCTTTCTTCGGGAAGGAAGTGTTTCTACAGGTTGTATGTTGGTAAATGATAGCTTTTTCAATAGAAAAATCAGTTTCTTCATGGGTAAAGGATGTGGAACCCATGATACGGGGGTTTCTGAAGCATATTCAATAATTATTATTGTACCTCGATTTATTAGCTGGTTAAAAGCATTAGTTAAAGCAATTTTGGGAACAGGGTGATAATGAAGAGAAAATCCAAATAGAATTCCATCAACCAGCTGGTTATACCATATTGGTTCATTAAAATCAATTTGTTGTGTAATTATATTTTTCTCTGTTGAAATTTTCGATGTTAAATAGCTCAGATTGTTTATATTCCTGTCAATCGCAATCACTTGATCAGCAAAAGTTGCAAGGGGAAAAGTATAAGTTCCATTCCCGCAGCCAGAATCGACCCATATTCCTCCCTGAATATTACATCGTTTCAACAGGTTAACAATTTGTTGAAATTTCATTCTCCTCATATATTAAGATTAACAAGGGGATTAATTGTATTCTCGTGAGATAATCATAGCAAGGAAAATTAAAATAGCCCCAAGAACTCCATGAAAGGACAATACTTCACCTAGGTTGATAAAAGAAGTAATTGCTGGGAAATTTGGCTTGAATTTTAGTTTTTAATAAAGCTCGATACTCAAACTCGGAAACCTTGATCGTTAAGAGTAAATTGCTTTATAATTACAAAAATCTAAGAATAGATGAAAATTTATTTTACTTAATCGAGTTAATCAAATATTTACTTTACCGTAAAACTGGTGAACTAAAAATGGCTGTTACGAAATATAGACCACGACGTTTTCAGGGTTTCTCATGGGCTTTTGGTAATTTTGGTAGCTCTATTATGGCGAATATCCTTAATGTTTTCGTCATTGCTTTCTATTTAAAAGAAGTGCTTGTAGAACCTTCCAACTTTGATGCATTATTTGTAACCATGGTAACTTTTTCTGCAAAGCTTAGTGAGGGCTTAATTAACGTGCCTGTCGCTCGATTTTCCGATAATATAAGAACA
>DXJL01000212.1 GCA_019057635.1 Candidatus Heimdallarchaeota archaeon | reverse complement strand
TGCAATTGACGATTATCTTAGAAGAAATAATAGGTCTCTTGAAGAATTGGAGAGCTAGTAACTAAAATGCCTCAAATAAAAGAAGATCTCCTTGTAGATATCACTGGTTTCAAATGTCCAGTTCCATTGATCAAAGCTCGTAGAGCGGTTAAGCAAACAGCCGATGATCAAATTGTTAAGTTTATTGGCACGATAGAAGAAGAAATTTCACGAAAAGAGATCTTGGTTGCTTTGGAGTCCATGAAGCAACCAGTTATTAATATGGAGGTTAATACCTCCACTGGTGCTTGGCAAATTGTGATGAAGAAAAAAGAAGTTTAGGTTAAATTCTTTCTTCTTTGATCAGGGAGCGGATTTCTTTTTATTTTTAAAGCAAGATCATAGGAAAAAAAAAAGAAAGTGACAGTGTATCTACAACACTGTCCCAAGAATTCGGAACACTACAAATGATGCTCCAGAGAAAAGAACAAAATCTACAACTAGAAGGGTGATTAAAGTTGATGCTGGAATTAAGATGTTATCTAAATCTGCTGGGGAGAATGCTTCTACCACCATTCCGACTAAACAACAAAGAATAATTACGATCAAAATTTCAATTAGTTCGACTCCCGGGTCAGCAAGAACAGGTGGCTCTATTGCTCCTAGAACTCCTAAAAAGATCCAGAAAAAAAGTGATCCTAATAAGGCAACCACAAAGAATCCTATCGATCCTTCTATACTCTTCTCTCTGCCAAAAGTCTTATACTTGTGAGAACCATATCGTTTTCCGATGTAGGGCGCAATTCCATCTCCAAATCCCAAAATGGCCATCATGAGCATTCCTAAGTATGATCCGAAAAAGATTGTGCCAGCAATCATCATAATGATTGTGAAATAAAGAGTTCCTTTAAGGAGCTCACGAGGATCACCGGTGCGAGACATCGTCTTTACATCTTTATCTTCAGGAGACCCGCGATAGCCTTTATATAAAAATGTAAAGAAAAATAGTAAAGGTACAGCAATGTTGAGTAAGTATGTAACTCCATAGGACGTATCTATGAATAACCAAGTCCAAATAAATGAACCTGCGGCAATGTGAATAACTTTTCTACTGAGGTCAGATGAAAGTTTGCCGCTTGTAACCATTTTCTCCATTAGCAGAATTATCCCTTGGACATAAACTAGAGCAGCTATCACTCCAATAATGAAGTTCCATATCAAGGGATCATTTGGCATTAGTGTTATAAAACCCATTTTATCATATCCTTAAGGTATTCAGTTAGTAACCCATTCCTTCCCTCATGACTACAAAAGCTTTTTGTCTAAGTTCATTATGCAAGAATAAATACATTTTAAAGTAGAAGTTTAGCTTTTCTCTGTAATCTCTGCAAAATTTGCTACCTCCCCTATCTTTATTCCAAGAAACGCAGTCTAAATTTGAATTCTCTTGAAGAAAAAGAGGATTTTACTCTTTTGCTTTACTAAATTAGATTCTTTTCGTTTATCACGGACGTGAAACTGATCCAAAATGTATTCCAGTTCGATGTAGGTCAAATCATATATTATAGCAATTCTAGCATCAAGCATAGCGAGTTTCTCAGAGTAAGACAAATCTATAGATCCCTCATCTCCAGTAACTAGATCATTACATATCTCTGGAATTTCTTTATAGATAGCCCTAACAAGGGAGGTTATTTCTCTATAATTACTATTATCATTATTTATCCTGGGAAGGGGCATATCTCGAAGAAAAAACATGTTCAAATTCTGAGATACCTTGAGACGGAGCAAATAATCAAATACAAAACTATTCATAACACCTAGCAGGTACAGGAGGTCGTTTTGTTTAATTATTTGCCGATTTGTTTTGTCCTTATTTTTCACGAAAATAATCGAGTTACTACAACAACTATTTGCAGGAATGAAAGTTGCAATCATCGTTCTTCGATTGGTGCTAGCAGCAATAGCTCTAAAACCAATTCTTGCATTTTTATATTCCGAATAGTTCTTAGAAAATTTCGAAGTTAAGTTCTGTTCATCAATCCAGTATCGTGCTGGCTTAAATTGGTGTGTAAATTGTTCGATCATTTTTCCTTCGAATACTGGAAGTCCCTTTCCCTCTGTGTTGAAAAGTTGATTGTCAATCGTGACGTCTAATTCCCTTGAGAATTCAATCGTTGAAAAACCAGGCGTGGATTCTACTATCGTAGGATGCTGATACATTTTGTCCACAATCCTCATATCAAGTTCAGTTTTAAACTCAATTATTGACAAAGCACTTGGGGAAAAACGTTTAATTTTCTCCCATGAGACAGATAGAATTTCAGCCTGTCCCTTTCGCAGGAATTCAGGATCCCTTTGCATAAATACAGCCTGAAAATTCATGGTCTTCCTATGATTTTTCTGAAAAATAAGAATGTCAAACTTGAAGGATTTATGAATGGATGGGAAGATACCTTGTCTATTTTCAAAAGAGTAGAGGGACGTAACTTCATTTTCATCAAAAATTAATCCCCGTAGACCCTTTGTCCCTGCATCACTATGAATACCAGATGGTACGACAATTCCACAAACACCATCATTTTGCATTAGGACGATTGCTCGTTCTAAGAATAATTTATACAGATTGATATCTCCACTCACTCTTCTCGTACTGTTCCCTACTTGAATCAAACCAGATTGATATCTGTACGTCTTACGGTAATATTCTGATTGTTTTTTAATTTTCGATTCAAATTTATCCCAGTCTTCACGAATAGTTCTGTTACTTTTCAAATCTTCAATAATCTTTTTTGCTTCCTGCTTATCTAACCTATACTTAGTTAGATGAGAATTGTACTTAGAAAAGTACTCCTTCTCTAGGGGCTTTAGAATATTCCAAGGAGGATTTCCTAGACATACTGCAAATCCTCCAGCCTTTAGAATAGAGGGAAATTCCCGATCCCAATTAAATTCGGATAATTGTTCGTCTGTGGGGGGATGTTCTTCTGTGAAGGTATTACCAATTAAAGAATTGCCTTTTTTTATATGAAGTTTAAGTTTAGTATTAAGTTCATATAAATTAATTGACGATTCACCTTTGCTTACGAGACTGATTAACATCTCTCGACATAATTCTATTGCTTTTTTGGAAATATCTACCCCAATTAGATTCTTCGTTACTATTTCCAGTCGAATTTGACCGATTGCCTTTTTTTGTATCCCTAATTTTATTAATGATTCGTGGAGTTTAAGCAGAACAGTAAAAGAAGTCTTAAGAAAATACCCTGATCCCACAGCAGGATCAATAATGGTTATTTCTTCAAGAAGTTTAAGAATGACACGATGCGTCTTGGAGGATAAATCTTCAATTCTGAGTTTATTCCATTCTAGTGCGAGATCTGTTTTCAGTTCGCGATTTAGATGTTTAAGAAGGTAGGTATGGATGGCAGTTGTACAAATGTACTCAACTAAAATTTGAGGTGTATAAACAACTCCCAAGTCTTTGTGATCTTGAGATAGAGCTTTCATGTGTTTTGCGACTCACTACGATCGCTAGATAAGTTCTATCTTATGCAAGAAATACCAAATTGGTCCAATAAGAATTATACTAAAGAGAATCACGATCCAAAACGCATAGGGACTATCACTGAAAGGTAAAGGTTCAAGATTCATACCATAAAGACTTGCGAGTAAGGTGGGAACCATTACAATTAGTGAAATCGATGCTAATACTTTTATTAAATCGTTTTGATTATTGGATATTACAGAAGTATACGCATCTAAGCTGCTTTCAATTAAATCTCGATAAATCCGGAGAAGATCAGCCTGTTGCTGCAAATCTATTGATAAATCTTCTAGATCATCAAGGAGTTCTGGAAGTTCTTTAAATTCGGGCGCTTTTTGAAGCTGATAAAATGCGCGTACATTTCCTCTCAGTGCTGCATCTAAATATGTTGCCTCCCTAGAAAGAGTGAACACTCGTTCAATTGATTTGGATTTTACTGACTTGAATATTACTTGTTCCAAGGTAGCAAGCTCTTGATCTATTACATCCACTCCAAGTTCATATGATTTAACTACGCTTTCTAACCAGTCAAGGAGTACTAAGATAGTTGGTTTTGATCGTTTTCTCCGTGAACCAATAGGTTTGCGGATTCTTTTTGCTTCAATGGCTTGATGCTGTATTGTTATTAGATGAGATCCAGTTAAAAATACCGTTGCTGGAAGAGTAGTCTGACGAGATTGAAAGAGATCACTCTTCTTGAATTGTTCACCAGAGGGTACTCTTAATACTAATTTGATGAAAGGTGGTTCATTTTCAGGTTCTAATTCCAATCTTGGCCTTTCGTCAACATCAAGTGAGTCCTCAAGATCCTCCCAGGGAATTTTATATGTATTATGAATTGCTTTTAGTTCCGCCAAGGAGGGGTTAGTGCAATCCATCCAAGTGGGAACATTAGGAAGGATTCCCTGAACATAGTCAGAAAAAGTTAATCCAGTTTCGAGATTTTTTACTTCAATCAATGCAAAAACCTCCAAGATTAAGCCATCTTTTATGGCTAATAAGCTATTTCGTCTTGCTATAAAAATAAATGAACCAACCATTTAATATTTTTCTATTAAGGCCTTTCACCTCACTTAATCAATTCTTCTTAATTGGTTGTCGGATAACAGTACGCAATTTTTCAGGTTTGGTACGCCGTGGGTCGCTAAGATAAATCTCATGATGCTTATTATGTAGAAGATAACCCATTTCTTCAGCATATTTGTGCATGTTCGCAATCACTGGTCCTTCCTCACTGAAAGGACCGAGATGAAGAACCTGAACTACAGTACCTTCGGCATACGTTTCGTAACGAAGTTTGTTGAAATTAGATGGATTTTTTTTCTCTTTGAATAGCACAAGAGCCTCCTTGATCTGTTCTTCCTTTACAAAGTCAGGGATTCGAATCATTGAGGTCCATTTCCATTCATCCTTCCTTTCCATGTATAAATCTGTAAACACCGTCATATCATCCGCCCACCAGAGGCCTTCGAGAGGGGGGACAACATAATCTTTTCCAGTTGGCTTCATAACACTCATTTTCAGAGTAAATGATGCACCATAAAGCAATTGCATAGCTTCCTGGTACAAAGGATTATCTACTGGGTAACCTGTTCCATCTACCATGAAGAACCGCATATCAGGAATTTCAAGTATATGAGGATCCCTCGGAGGGTTGTACAAGTTAGGAAATTCTTTTTTTAAATCAGCTTTTTTACCTGGCATTCTATATCCCTACATCTATTTCAGTTTGAATTTAGTTTCTCCTCTATTTTATCGATTAGTTCTTTCAAAAAAATATTTTTTGCACTTAATGAGTTAAAAGAATAATTGAATAACGCCCAAACATGAATTGGTAAATCTCCCTCCTGTTCATACTTACTGTCTTCTTTGAATCGGCCACGAACAACCTCAATCCGTTCATCGATTCGTTTTTTGTAATTTTTAATGGTATCTAAGAATTCTTCATCGTCAAAAACGAAAGCAGCGGCTAAAGCAAGATTCATCTCCTGGTAATTTAAGTCCATTTTGTGGAAATAATGAATGACAGTGCTTTTTAGGATTCTCTGACCTGTTGAAGTTACTATGAATAATTTCTGTGGCGCTCCCACTTCACTTTGAGCTTTCGTATTAGAGATTGTTTCTTTGGCCTTTATCAATTTCATTTTTTCTAGCTGAGTGATTATATAGTAGATAGATGAGAATGAAAGTCTAGACCATTGCTTAACATTTCGTTCTTCAATCAATTCATTTAGCATAGTACCGCTTACGCCTGTGATATCGAATGGGGGATGAGCAATCATACCCAAAACGAGAAATTGTTTATCGGATATCGTTTCAATCCATCCCATCATATGTATAGTTAAGGAGGAGGTGGGCTCCTTCTTTTTCGAGAATCTGAATTTCAGCTAAGGACTCTTTTAATTTAATTGCAATAGTTTCTTGATCATTCTTCTCAAATTTCTCACTCAAGTGGGCAAAAAGCTGTGCGCATTCCTCCCACTTCGCTCCTAATTTTTCATAAAATGTTGCGAAATGCTGAAGAGACTCATCATTCAATTTCTGGGCAGTTTCTTTAAGAAATTCTGCAAATAAATATCGAAACAATCCCCCACCGGTACCATAATTATATTCTTTGGTACCTATATAACCAGCTTGTTGTAGACACCTGAATTTTAGTTTATCATTCGACAGTTTAAGCCATCGATCGAGATCTTTAATTAAAACCTCTATTGCCGTTGTTCCACTATGGATACCTATTAATCTGAGCATACGGCCACTTCTTGAGGTGAGATATTTCCCAGTACGATGCAATACATCTTGAACTACTGTGGTTAATTCAGGTATTTTACTAGGAAATTCTAGTTCGTAAATCAAATTACTAGGGGCCATAAACTTATCAATTGTAGAATTTCTACCGTTTGAAAGTTCGTCATAGGAAACTTCAAGAATTTCAGAGAAATGTGTGTCGCTTACAAAGACAGTTTGACTTTGTGAATCATATCCACAAACTGTAATGGTATGTCCTCCAAAGTGGAAGTCATCTGGAAGATCTTTCTTTTGATAGTTGAGATAACCCATATCAATGTTGATAACAGAAGGCGTACTCGCATCTAAGTGTTGTTTTAATCTTTGCCAACCTTCATGTTCATTTTTGGATTTATATTCATTAAGCGAGATTGATAACGTTCTACAGAGATCTTTCACAAAATCCTTGTTTCTTCCACCGAAGAATGGTTCCATTTTTGGAATCTTCAAATAGGCAAGAGTCATTCCACCCCCAAGACCAAAAATCATTGCTTCACTCATTTTCTCCCCATGGAATTCAAATACGTCTCGCAATGCAGATGAAGTACAATGAACCCCAGGTTCATGCCTAAACCCATCTATAACATATTCAAAGTTACTTTTACCTTGATAATCACTCACATTCTTCACCATTAATGAAATCCAAATTTTTCAATTCTTGAAAAAATCCTAAATCAGTTATTTCATCCTTAAACTATTTCTTTTTAAAACTTGCTCTATTCACAGATGTACATGAATTTTTCAAAAATGGAAAAAAAGAAAAATGGTATAAATTCCTTAAAATATTCATGTAGGGGGGCAAAGTAATTATTAATCCAAAAATAAGCCAGTTACTCTGGTTAAAAAAACATTTTGGGCTTAAAATTAGATGCTTGCCTACTTAGTTGATCTATTTCACTATTTGTTAAATTTAATTCCGCTGCTTGAACGTTTGCCTCTAACTGTGCGATATTTTTTGCACCTGGAATAGCAACGACTGATTTATCTTTAATTAACCAGCTTAACGCAACTTGTGCCATCGATACATCGTGTTGTTGAGCAACAGTATTTAATTCCTCAAGCATGGGGGCAGCTCTTTTGAAATTGCTTTTGGTGTACAAGCGATTCATACGTCTGGTACCTTTTGGCGCATTTTTTGCATTATATTTACCTGTCAGAAAGCCTTGGCCTAGTGGAGAATACGCCATAATCGTAACATTATTTTCCTCTGCATAAGGTAAAAACAAATCTTTGACTTTAGATTTGGCCATCGAATAATTGAGTTGATCAACATCGAGAGGATGCTTTTGCATTTTGGATTGGGCTTTTTGAAATCGTTTTAAACCAAAATTACTAATCCCAATATGACGGATCAGTCCTTCATCAACCATTTTCTCCATGTGTCGTAATGTAGCTCCTAATGGAAGTAGAGGGTTTGGCCAGTGTATTAAATATACATCTAGGTAATCTGTTTTTAATCGCTTAAGACTTTTGGCTAAAGCCCGATTTACTGCCGATGGACGAATTGCTGTAGGCAAAAATTTTGACGCAAGAACGAAATCCTCTCTGTTATATCCTTCTAATGCTTGACTAAGAATTATTTCCGACTTACCTCCTCCATACACCTCTGCTGTATCAATAAGGTTGACACCAAGCTCCAAGGCTCTATGTACAATATTTATTGCGTCTTGTTTACCAAAATCTTTTCCATATCCCCAACCTTTTGTCCCAAATTGCCATGTGCCCAATCCTATTTGTGAAATTTTGGTTTCACTTGTACCTAAATTTGTAAATCGCATTAATTTCTTCCTCAATTGCTACTACGAGGGTTTAATCAAAAAGATAAAGCTCTGAAAATGATATTCTATCGATAAAAGTGTGCTTTTAGTTATTTTATAGTGCATAAAGGTTTTGAATACCGTCCATAATACAATTTCCATAATTTCTTCTTGTCAATTTAAAGAAAGATGAGTTGTATTGATATGATCAATCCTACAAGTTTAGCACAAATCCAATTTTACATAACTATTGGATTTCATTTTATATTTCCTCCCCTATCAATCGGATTAAGTTGGTATATTACTTATTTATTAACTCGTTACATCCGATCGAAAGATCAGTATTATAAAGATAGTGCATGGTTTTGGATTAAACTTTTCGCAACCACTGTCGCCATTGGTATCCCAACAGGTGTTCTCATGGAATTCCAGTTCGGTATGAACTGGTCAGAGTTCTCTCGGTTTGTTGGTGAGGTTTTTGCCACTTTTTTACTATTGGAAGTGTTTTTTGCTTTTTTCCTTGAATCGGTGTTTTTAGGTGTGATTTTGTCAGGAATGCGTACAAAGCGAATTTCTGATAGAGTTTTATGGTTTTCCTCAGTCATGATAACTCTTGGAACAACTCTTTCTTCCTTTTGGATCTTAGCAGCGAATTCTTGGATGCAAACACCTGGAGTTCCTGGAGAGCCTGGATCTGGTTGGGATATCGTAGGAGGAAAAGCTGTCCTAACCAATTTTTGGGATGTCTTATTTTCTCCTTCTATGGTTGCCAGATTTTTCCACACAGTCAATGCATGCCTTATAGCTGGAGCTTTTTTCATAATCGGAATAAGTTGTTTATATCTTTTGAAAGACAGACATCATAAATTTGCATACGATTCCATCAAGGTGGCATTGATCGTAGGAATAATTTTGTCTATAATACAAGGATTTTTTGGGCACTGGCAATCTACTATTGTTGCTACTTATCAACCAGCTAAATTTGCAGCCCAAGAGGGCCTTTTTGAAACAACAGCTGGTGCACCATTGGTCGTTTTTGCAATCCTTGATGATTCCAAGGTGTTATTTGAGATTGGTATCCCTTTTCTCCTCAGTTTACTGACTTGGGGAGATCCAAATGCTATTGTTACTGGTCTTGATGCTTTTGCCCTAGAGGATCGTCCCTCTGTCCTTCTCACCTTCTATTCATTCCATCTAATGGTTATCATCGGGATGTTTCTCGTTGGAGTAGCTTTGCTAGGGGTCTTTCTTCTCTGGAAAAAGAGTCTGTCTGATCCATCCTCAAAATTACGCAAGTGGTTCTTACGATTAGGTGTGTTAGCATTACCATTACCTCTCATTTCGATTGATTTTGGATGGATTACAACTGAAAGTGGTCGTCAACCTTGGATCATTCAGGGTATTCTCCGAACAGCTGATGCTGCATCTGCAGCGCCATCAGAGGAAATAATATTATCTTTAATTACCTACATAGTTACCTATATTGTTCTCTTTATTGCTTGGATACTGGTAATGAGGCGAATTTTTATTAAAGGGCCTTCACTATACGAAACGGATGAGGTGATAACATGAGTGCACTACAAGAAATTTGGTTTTTACTCTTGGTTGTAATCGTAATTATTTATGTTATTTTGGATGGTTTCGATCTTGGTGTGGGATTTTGGTTTATTTTTGCCAAAGATAAACACCAAGAGACTACTCTGAATGAAAGAAAGGAAATAATTCAATCAATTGCTCCTTTTTGGGATGGTAATGAAGTTTGGCTTCTCGCAGCTGGAGGGATCCTTTTTGCCGCTTTTTCAGACGTATATGCAACTGTATTTAGTGCATTTTATGTTCCTTTGCTCTTGGTTGCATTTTGCTTAATCATCCGTGCGGTATCTATTGAATTCCGTGAAGAATTCCCCAATCCTATATGGCATAAAATATCAGATATTGCTTTCATATTCGGCAGTTTGGGTCCAGCAATTGCTTTTGGAGTTCTAATTGGTAATTTGGTACAAGGGATCGCAATCAATGCCGACAAAAGATTTACTGGATCATTTATTGAGTTTTTTAACCCATATGCAATTCTTATAGGTCTATTAGCGTTATCTATGATCATAACGCATGGAGCTGTGTACCTACGTGTACGTGCAACAGATAAACTAACTGTAAAAGCAACTCAATGGGCTAAGATGGGTATTGTTAGTTTCCTAGCAATATCTTCCAGCTCACTCTTCATTAGTTTGATCTTTCATCCCCACATCATTGATAATTTTCTAAATCTGCCAATTCTTCTAATAATTCCCTTAATTGGTTTTGTCTGTATTTTATTTACTTCATACTATATTTGGAACGAAAAAAACGCTAAATTGACATTTATCCTTTCCTCTCTTTCGATAGCCTTCTCTATCCTAGGTGCTGGAGCAGCTATTTATCCAAATTTAGTATTTTCATCACTTGATGAAGCATATAGCCTCACAGTTCACAATGCCTCAGCTACAGATACAGGTTTGTTGGTGATGCTCATAATAGCTCTTATCGCTCTTCCTCTCATATTAGTATATACAGCGTGGGTCTATAAGATGATGGGAACGAAATTAAAGGATGAGGATATTACGGGATACTAATTGGAATGCTGACTGAGGATCAACTAAGTCATATTCGAAAGTTCGCGTCTCCCTCACGTGAATCAGGATATACTCGATCTATTTACAGCTATCCAGCAAAATTTCTTTCCCACCTACCACGGGAGCTCATAAAAATCTTCACTCAGGAAGGCAATCAAATATGTGATCCTTTTGTTGGAGGGGGGACAACTGGATTAGAAGCCATGCTCCTTAACAGACAATTTATTGGTTATGACATTAATCCCTTCGCGATTCTTGTTTCTAAGGTTAAAACGACCTATATCTCAAGGGAGGAACTACACCAAGGTCTAAATATTATTCTCCGAACTATCGAATCTATGAATGAACCATTACACCATTATCTTGATTCGACTGATAAAGAATGTCTAGGTGAATTAATATCTACTGAGATAAATAAACTGGCTTTCATTATCAAAACATCAGATTTCAGTCTAAAATTGCAAGATTTTTTCAGTGTAGCATTAATTCATGTTACTAAACTTATTGGGAGAAGGGACTTTGAAGAACGAGAGAATTGGCAACATCTATCCATGATTTCTATGTTCACCCGTAAGTGTAATAAGATGATTGATGCAGTTTCCTCACTACCACATTCAGTTCAGTTCCCCCCAATATTTCATTTAGGTTCTAACCACGATATGGGTGTCCCCGAGCATAGTATCGACTTTATTTTGACTTCTCCCCCATATTTGGAAGTAGATGTTGAATACCAACAGATCCAGATACAAAGAAGAAGTTTAAGAAAAACAAAAAGATCCGATTTCATAAATAAGTTGCTTGGAACCCAACCACTCCCTAAAAAAGAGTTATGTTGGACAGGTCAAGGAGGAAACTTCTACTGGTCCAATTTAGAAAGGAGTTTAAATGGAAGTTATCGAATTCTTAAACCAAATCGATGTTTGTGCTTATGGACTGGGTTTAAGAAGAAAGAAGATCAGAGAAAATTAATTGCAACAATTAAGAAGGTACATTTCAACTTACTTGAAGTTATCGCGATACCCTTGAGTAATAATCGAGCAGCCTCAAGCCGATCGACCCACCATAAACGAAATACGAGAATGCTAAAGCAGGACTCTATTTACATTCTCAAGAAAGAAATAAAGAAATCTTAGCGATTTGACTCAATGTTAGCTTTAAATAG
>DXJL01000211.1 GCA_019057635.1 Candidatus Heimdallarchaeota archaeon | reverse complement strand
AATCGCACAGGTGTAGGATTTAATGTCTATTACAAAGGTGCTTCTGCGTATGCTTTTTCTACCGACATATCTAATTCTAAAGCTTTAGGACAAGCTGCTCTAGATGCTTTGGGGATTGCTAAAGCAACATCTAATAAAGTAATAGTAAAGTCAGAGATTGATCCCCGACCCCCTGCAAAAATAAGTCTGGAGCCTAAAATTCGGGATCCTGCATGGCTGGCCGAACCAGAAAGAAAGCTAGATCTAATCAATCGTATGGAATCCACAGCTAAAGATCATGGAAAAGATATCAATAGTCTTCTACTTATGTACGGTGAATTATCAGGTAAGAAAATATTTACTAATTCAGATGGAACAGAAATTACTTGGTGCCCATACATCTCGGATCTTCGTTGTATAGTAGTGAGTAAAACCCCAGAGGGTGATTTAGTACGTGCTAGTGATGGCTGTGGTGGTTCTTATGGGTTAGAATATTATAAACGTGATGGGTCGACCCCTGAAGACTTCGGTCGAAATGCTGCTCTTTGGGCAAAAGAGCAATTAAAAGCAAAATCTTCTCCTCCAGGTGAGTTTAGAGCTCTTTGTGAAAATACATTGGTTGGTGTGCTAGCACATGAATCTTTTGGTCACTTAACTGAAGCCGATTTTATTGTAACGAAAGGAAGTCCAATTCATGATAAGATTGGGGAAAAATTAGGATCTGATTTAGTTACAATAATAGATGAAGGAGTATCTGAAATTAATGGTAAATCAACCCCACTTTACCTTCCTTATGATGATGAAGGAGTACAAACAACTCGTACTGTACTCATAGAAGATGGAATTCTCAAAAATTTTCTCACATCGAGATCAACCGCTAAATTACTTAATACTAAATATTCGGGTAATGCTAGAGCAATTAATTTTGCGTTTCCCCCAATTCCTCGGATGAAAAACACATACTTCACTCCTGGGGACATGACCGAAGAAGAGGCTCTCGAGCAGTTAGGAACTGGTATCTACGCTATCCGTACAAGCGGAGGTCAGGTAGAAGGTTCTGGTGATTTCCTATTCAAGGCTGTACGAGGCTATTGGGTAGAAAATGGTGAGAAAAAATATCCTCTGAAAGATGTAAGCTTAACAGGCAATATTCTTGACTTATTGACAAAAATTGAAGGTGCTACGAAAGATTTTGAACTTACTTCTGGATACTTCGGAGGGTGTGGAAAAGGAGGACAATTTCCTTTACCTGTTGGAGATGGAGGACCTAAATTAGTATTTGAAAAAGTACGCTTTGGAGGAGAATCAAAATGAATGAATTCGAACAAATGAAAGATGATCTTTTAGGTCGTATAGAGCGTGGACTAAAACACGGCCAAGCAAAAGGAGCTAAATCATTAGATCTTTATATTATTAAATCGAATGAATTAGTAATCAACATAGATGCAGGTATCATTACTGCACAACGAGGAGGAACCATCGGTGTTGGTTGTCGATGCGTAATTGATCGGAAAGTAGGTTTTGCTTCTGCTTCAGGTATTACTGAGTCATCTGTTGATTTTGCAATTGAATCAGCTATTTCTGGCGCGAAAATAAATCAAGCTGATGATAGATGGGAATCGTTCATACAAAATGCAAAAACTGGTAAAGAGGGAATAATTGATTCTTCAGTTTTAGATGTCAGCTCTGAAGAAGCCGTTCTTTGTGCAGATACAATTTTTCAAGAAGCTAAGGACTACGATCCTCGGATAACGTCAGTCTCAGGAGGAGTCTACGTTGGATTTGGTGCTTTCGCTGTTGGAAATACTGAAGGTATAGCTAAAGCATCTGCAACTACAGGGACGTTTGGTCAGTCTTATATAACAGCAGTCGAAAATGGGAAAACAAAAACTGGATTTGATTATATCATGGATCGAGGTGTTCCCTCTTTCGATGGTATTGGAAAAAAAGGAGCAGAAAAAGCAATCAAACTACTGTCTGCATCATCATTGGGCAAATCAGAACAAACTAAATTTATCTTTGATCCTATAGCCGCGGGACAATTCATTAAAACAGCACTAAGTAATTCAGTGAACGGAAAGAGTGTGGTTGAAGGAAGAAGTTCATTTGCTGACAGAATTGGGGATCAGGTTGGGGTAGAAACTCTGAATATATATGATGACGGACAAATTCTTGAAGATCCTAATGTTCAGGCCATCGATGGTGAAGGATATCCGCGTAGTACGACCCCAATTATTGAAAAAGGGGTGTTAAAGACTTTCATTTTTGATAACTATTATGCCAAAACCTATGGTGCAGAAAGTACTGGAAACGCAAGTCGAGCTGGACCTCAATCTTATGAATCACTCCCCACAGTTTCTCCAACAACTATTTCAGTCACACCAGGTTCAAAGGATCTAGATAGCCTCATTACTGAAATAGGGAACGGTATTCTCGTAACGGATTTTCTCATGGGTATGATGCATTCTAACCTAATTTCAGGGGACTTCTCTGTTGTTTCCCCCTCCAGTTTTGTTATTGAAAATGGGGAAGTAAAGCATCCATTAGAAGCAGTAACGATTGCTGGTAATCTTTACAGCGCGTTTAACCAGATTTTATCTTTTGGAAATGATAATGAATTAACTTTCATGGGTAAAGTCCCTTCTATTGCTTTTGATGGATTTACTGTCTCTGGGTAATGTAAGGGAGTCTCTCCCTCCTTTTTTCTATTTTCCAAAATTTAGATAAATTTGATAAACAAGTATTATTTTGTTCTTCCCTGAGAAATAAACCGTTTTTAATGAATATACAATCACTCCGATTGTTAGCATTCAGGACAATATTAGGGAAGATCTAGGTGAGTAAGTGAACAAGCATTTTAACGATAACCCAACTGATCTCACAACAATCTCTCGTTTATTGGATTCTGAGTATCAGAGCACTTTGAAAGACGCCTTCATAAAAATCGGTCTCAACACCTATGAATCAAAAGTTCTCATTTCCCTTTACATTTTAAAAGAGTCTGAAGCAAAAGCCATTGCGACGACTGCTCAGGTACCTATGGGTCGTGTTTACAGCGCTCTTGAAAATTTGTCAAATAAAGGACTAATCCAAAAAATAAAAGTAAAGGGAAAACCATTCCGATATCGTGCAAACGAATTTGAACCCGCTCTTAGACTTATTCAAGACAAAGTGAAAGAAGAGGTTGATGAAGCTCTCCAAGATATAATTGTAGGAATGAAGCAATTACAAAAGGTAACAATCATCCCAGATCCTGAACCTTTACTCGAACCAATTGAGGTGGTATTTGGAGAATGGAATATATCCCGAATTCTTCGTGAAACTATCCTGAGTACCGAAGAAGATCTTTCTCTCTCTTTATCAATAAAATACTTGAAGAGTCAAAAACATGTCATAGAAACAATTTTGAAGAGGAATTGCACAGTTTTAGCAATTAGTGTCTCAGATGAAGACAAAAAAGAGCTTGATTCTTTGAATATTCCAATCTTCTCTATTAACCTCCAAAGCGCTATGCCTGCATTAAAAATGTTTTTTTTGGAAAAAAATACTGGTTTTAATGGGGTTATGGCGGACAATCGTATTGTGTTCTTAATCTTATTAGAAGCTGAAAAAGAACCTTATGGGGTCCTTATCAGACATCCATCATTAGTGCATACGTTTTCTCTCCTCGTACAAAGCCTGATTACTCAATTAAATGAGTAATTTATATTTTTAATGAAAAAAGAAGAAAGAGGGGGGATGGGCTTTATTCAATGCCTATTCTAGAGGTCATTTTGACTAGTAGAAAGATAACGAACGCGACGATAATGAATGTAACTAATTCACCAGTGAAGTGACCGATTAAGAAGATGCCATCTGGACTTTGGGTGGTTGGATAAAGAGCGATGGCTTGCCATGGAACATCTGGCATTAAGAGATTTATAAAAGGCATAATAAGATCATTAACAAGTGCCTGAACTAAGGCACCTAGATAAATACCAAGAATAAAGGCCACAGCTAATCCCATTACTTTATACTTCATTAAAAAATCTTTAAACTCCTCATAGAAGTTTTCAGGGGGAGTTGCAGGTGGAGCCGGTGCAGGCTCTAATAATTCGCGTATTTTACGTACTTCTTCTAATAAATCTGCATCTTTTGTCATTTTTACTCTCTCTAATAACATTTGAGATAATGAAGCTGTTTACCTTTAGACTTCTCAAAAGGTTTTCCAAGAAAATTCATTCATTCTAAAATTGATGTGCTCAATACATTGAAGGACATGACCATCAAAAAAACTTTAATCATTCTACCATTTGTCGAGGTATGGTAGAATCAAGGTTCATATCATCTGCTCCGAGCATTCCCATCCAACGATGTATTAATCGTTTAAACGCAGATCTTGACTCTTTATCAAGTTTGAAGCCTTTTTCTTTCTGAAAGTTGAATAATTCTAAGGCTTTTGTTTTTTTGTCATATTTCGCTTCTATTCTTGCGATAAATTCTCCCTGATATAACAATGGATAAACATAATACCCCCACACTCTATCTTGGACTTTTTTATACACCTCCCATACATAATCAAATCCAAAAAGTCGCTTGAGTAAAGATCGATCCCAAATTACAGGATCTAATGGACCAATTACACGCATTTCATCATCCAATGATTTAAGACTTAATTCTTTCCAATTAGATGGTATAATATATCCAGTTTCATCAGCCATTCTAGCCACAACTGGAAGAGGTTCCTTAGGTGGAGAATCATTTATTAGAAAGGACGATAATGAGAAATCTATTTTTTTACTTGAAGAAAATTCTCCATCTGTTGTTTCTGATAACTTCCCAATACAAATAACTGGAAAGGCTTGCAATTTCAGTTTTAATCTGTAAATCTGACGTTCTTCTTCCGAGAATTTCCTCTTTATTAACAAAGATTTCTCCATATGTAGTTCTATCAAGTTATAGTACTTTCTAAAATTCTTATCCCGCTTGGCAATAGCCAGCTTTCCTATTACCCATAAAAGCTCCAGTGCAGTCCCAGAGTTTCGACTCGATTTCCATGAAGCATACTTGGGATCAGCTTTACCCAATGTAGCTAGATCAGAGCTTCTAGTCAATCCATGCGTTTTCACATGCGCATATACGTCATCTAGTAATTTACTTCCCCCTAGCTGTTCCAGATTCTTCAGAAGTCTTGAGTAATAACGTCCGAGATGTTCTTTCTCTGTATAACTATTGAAAAATGGAAAATGTTCAATTGCAATAGCATTTAAATTGTGAAAATAGGTCTCAAAAACCAATCGTTTAGTAGAGTATGCAATTTGCTCAAATTGTCCAAGAGTATAATCAGAAAGACGAGCACAAAAGAAATAATCATGATATCTTCCTGCAGGGCTTAGAGGATCTAGTTGCACAAATCCATGAGTTTGAAGCAGCTTTCGAATTCCCTCATCACCAGTTCCAAACCAGGTATGCAAATTAGATCCGACTAGAAGTATTCGTTTTATTTCCTCTTTAGTTAATATTGGTATTTCCGTTTTCTTCATCTTCAAATTGTACATCAGAATAAACTATTAAATTTAATCACTAATGCAATTGTAATTTCCATCAGATATACCTCTCCTGTACAAAACCCTAAGATAAAAATATAATTCAATTATCCCCGCTTTTCTCAGAATTATCCAAGAATAACAATACAAGGAAGGAAATGTAATGGAAAACTTAGTTTTTGCTTGTGTATCAAGTGGTATGGACATTAGAACTTTATTTTTAGTAGCTAGCATCCGAGAATATGCTGGTAATCTGTCAAAATGTCCAATTTATATCGTTGTTCCAAAATCTGAAAGTAAACTTCCCAAAGACTTTGTTCGTCATTTGTTGGCCATGGATGCTAAAATTATTGCGTTTACTCCTGATTCTGAACTAGGAAAATTCCCTTTTGCAGGATTTGTTCAAGCAGCAGCAACCGCGGAAGCCTTTGTCAAAGAAAATGCAAAAATCCTCGCATGGTTAAACCTTGATACCTTAATTCTGAATCCGCCTGCACACTTCATGATAGACCAAGACAAAAAACTGGGGTATAAACCAGTTCATCATACATTGATTGGATCGATTTATGATAAACCAATCGATTCTTTTTGGGGTTTAGTTTTCAAAAAATGCGGCGTTCCTAAAGAAAACATCTTCCCCATGCGAACTCATGTAGACCACAACGTCCTTCATCCTTATTTCAATGCAGGTTGCCTTATTATTCGTCCAGAGGAAGATTTATTTCATCTATGGCTTACTAAATTTAAAGAAATATGTCAGCATCCCCAAATTATCGCGTATTATGAAAAAGATGCCATATACAGAATTTTCATTCATCAGGTTGTGCTTGCAGGAGTGATTCTCAGTTCACTGAAACAAGAAGAAATAGTTGAATTACCCTTCGAGTATAATTATCCTCTTCACTT
>DXJL01000210.1 GCA_019057635.1 Candidatus Heimdallarchaeota archaeon | reverse complement strand
TATTCATCACAAATGTTTTAGCAATCTCTATTCGTGATAGATCAAAAGAATTCGGTATCATAAGAGCGGTAGGAGGAAAACCCTACCAGTTGATTGAATCTGTTGCTATTGAAATTCTAATTTATTCAGCTATTGGCTGTACTATAGGCGTGGGGATTGGAATTGCTCTGTCTATGGCTTTAGTTGGTGTCATGGATAATTTTTATGTAGGACTTGAGTTTCAACAACTTTCAATTCATACTACCTCAATTATTGTCACATATATGTCGGGAGTATTAGTTGCATTAATTTCAGGCCTCTATCCTATCCTTTTAGCAATTTCTATGCCCGTTGTCCAGAATATTCATTCACGAATGCGAGGTAGTTCATCATTTGGTCTGGCCAGTTCCTGGAAGTATACCATTGGTACGGGAATTCTTCTTTCCTTGGTAGGGTTCATTCTGCAGTACAATGTAGGCCCCTCACGCTTTCTTGATTTTGAGATATTATCTATTCATTTTCTTGCTGTACTTATGATTTTTGTTGGAACGGTTTTACTAGAGGTTGGGATACTTGTATTCCTTCCACGAATAGCAATGAAAGTATTGATCGGATTTAGTTTCATAACCCGTACAATCTCAACAAGGAATATTGCCCGAGAATTCCAAAAATCATTATTTACGATCATCACATCCGCTATGGCATTAGCATTCATTATCGTCGTCGGATTAGTTAGTGCTGCTGTTGTATCTGGTGTACCTGCCTATTATGAAAGCCAATGGGGTACCATTGACTTAGTAGCTGAAACAAAAGATGCGGAACTCCTTTCCACAAATACCACAGACCAAATAGATAATTTTCGAACAGTTACACGTTCTTCATTTATTCAAGAGGTAAGGACTGAAATTGAGGGAGTGTCTAGTTATACTTTTGGCGTTGATCCTTATAAATATCAGTTTTTTAGTGAACCTCCATTAGACCGTATCTCAGATTTAGAACCATTTGAATATCTCGCTCAGACAAGTGGTAATAAAACTAATGGCGTAATTTCGCATCTCCTTTATCAAAAACTCCGTTTACCTTTAGGTTCTAATATTACACTAAAGATTGCCGATAATTCAACAGTTAATATTACATTAGCCGCAATAGTTCAAGGAAATGTCTTCATAGGTAATGGGGAGTATTTATACATCCCAACTGTGCGTTACCAAGAGTTTTTCAACTCTACCATGGCTAAATGGTTTCTTTGTGATGTTGAAGACGATAATGTTCCAAGAGTCAAAAGCTATCTTAAACTCAATTTTTCTGAGTTTAAGGAAGATGGTGTAGTCGCTATTACATTTTTCACTGAAATGATGGAGAAAAGTTTGATATTTCAAACAGCGATTTTTCAAGTCCTCTTTATTGAATCATTTATCTTAGCCGCTATTGCTCAATTCGTTTGTATTCTTGTTTCAACATTACGAATGGAACGTGAAGTCGGTATAATGCGCAGCTTAGGACTAAATCGTGGCGGAGTATTCGGGATATTCATGACCGAGTCAATCGCATTAGGGGTTTCAGCATTAATCGTAGGGTTGTTTGATGGATTACTTGGTGCAATTCTATTAGCAGATTATATCTCCGAATCAATACCGATCAATGTAACTTTTCCCGTAGTCAATATTGTCTTATGGCTGGGTGTCTCGTTTCTTATTACGATTTTTAGCACCATCTTACCTTCCTACAGATCAAGTCGTAAAAATGTTGTTGCTACAATTTCTGGACGTCCAATGGTCAAAGGGTATGTTGATAAAGATCCATATCATTTAAGAGCAGAATTAAGACAAGTTCAGAGTCCATGGCTTAACTCTGCTGATACCTCAAATTCAGCTAATCTTTGGGTTTATCATACGTCTACTCCGTCATTCAAAGCAGACCAACCAAGAAGACAACGAAATCAAATCTCATCAGTCGTATCCCAAAGTGGAGTCTTAAGGTTTATTAGAAATAATACCCTCCAATTTCAGACGATTTTCTTGTTATTAATGGCGGTTATTACTTTTAATTATATCTTGGATGAACTAATTATAATACGTGGTTTAAATATCTTTGATACAGTAATTAGACTCGTCCTTCCATTAGTAGCACCTTTTGAACCATTTGAAACACAGTATTTCTCCTCATTTTTACACCTCAACCCGCTTCTGGTACTACTCGGCCTTGCATCTCTGACTCCTATAGCCTATTATTTGACTCATAAAGAAAGCCCAACGTCAATTGTTTCTTCATTACTTGGAAGTCTTTTTTGGGGCATCGTGGGTGTAATCCTTCTCATTTTTTCATTGATCTTAGCTGGTCTCCTTGCGTTGATGCTCTTTATCCCAATTAATGAAAGACTCGGAGAAATATTATTTGTTAGTCCAGTTGTATTAGCGACTTTTTATGGATTCTCTGCTAGTTTTCTGGTTGGGGGTATTTTTTTCTACCTTTTTCAGAAATTCTTGTGTTTCATGATTATCCGTGGAATTGAGTCAGAGTTATCTTACCGAGAGCATTTTAATCTCGTTAAATCCTATGGGACAAATGGCATTTTTGGATTCATCTTCTTAATTTTGATGCATACATTATTTCAAACGGTTTTATATTCAATAATTGGTCCTTTTCCAGTTGATCCCTTTTTAGACTTCAGATATTTAACTACAACACCTCCAGTTGGTCCAATTGAATTCTTGATTTATTCAATCTATGAAGTTGGGTTCTATCTCCTCTTAATTATCTATACAATTGTACACTTCGAAAGTGCTGTTAATTTAGCGGGGAAAGTTGAAGTACAATATATACCTCTTGAAATGAAAATACCCGCTGAATCTATTGTAAAAAGTCAAGATCTTGCCAATAAACTTCTTGTTGATAATGTCAAAGGGATCTCAATGAACTATCAAGGTATTCAAATGTTTAGCGAAGTCATTAATGGGCAAAAGATTCTATTCTTCCAGGATGACGGTAACGATATTCCTGTAGCCATGAATTTTGCTTTACATTTTCCCAAGGAGTATATAGCCATATCCGAAGATCTTGATACTCAAGTAAAAGTTCCGAATGCGGATCAAATTCAGCGATTTATAAATCTAATGAATGATAGTGAATTTACAAAAGAAATATCAGGACAAAGTAACATAAAAGACGAGAAAACCTGATAATTTATTGAGAACTCGTTTATTAGCACGTCTTTTTCGGAAGAATTAAATACAAAAATCTCTTGGTTTTTCCAGTAAAATAGTTGACCCTCTTTGGAAAGTACCCAGAACATAGAAAAACAAAACGTACTTAAATCATACATACTTCTGATAGTTGCAACGCTAATTTGGGGAGGCAGTTGGCCCCTCGGCAGATGGTTAGTATCAAAGGAACTAGGTGGCGAGACTATTCCCCCCCTAATGATTGCAATAGTCAGGTACTTCATAGTAATTTGGACATTTTTCTTGTTATTACGATGGCGTGAGGGTACAATTAATTTTTCTATTGTGACCAAACACTGGAGACCCCTATTTCTAATGGGACTGACCTCAGTGACCATCTATCAAATTGGTTTTTTATACGGAGAATCTTACACAGCTGCAAGCGATGCGAGTCTTATTGTGGCAACCAACCCAATATGGGTCTTCATATTATCTGGACTCTTTCTAGGTGAAGGTTTTGGATGGAAAAAGGCAGTTGGAGTCCTATTAGCATTCCTTGGAGTCTTATTTGTTGTAGGTTTTTCACCGAATGAGAATGTACCAGATCGATTTCTAGGTGATTTGTTTATCCTTTTTGCTGCATTAGGTTACTCTGCCTATACAATTATTTACCGTAACTATATGAATGGATTGGCACCCTCAGACAAACCCTCCTCACTTTTTGTGATCACATGGGTGTCTTTCTTTGGTTTTCTTATCACAACACCGATTTCTTTAGTCATTAATCCAGAATATTTAAATCCTCTTCAATATCTGCAAATTCCTGAACGAATCTGGCTTGGAGTTATATATTTATCATTTTTATCAACAGTAGGCGCTTACTGGTTTTATTTAGAGGCAGTTAAGAGATTAAATGCCAGCCGTGCGGCAATTTTCATAAATTTAGTACCTGTATGGGGAGTTTCATTCTCCGTTCTTTTCATAGGGGAATTACTCGATCCAGTAGTCCATATTTCGGCATTTTTGCTGATTTCCAGTGGAATTTTCTTGGCAAATCGCAGTTAGAATAAATAAGGGATTCGAAAACTGCATTTCAACCTGAAATTCCTCCCTGATTTCAACTCTTGCTCCCTAAAAAAACTGTATCCTGAAGCTTTTTAGAATTAGTTGAATCTTACCTATTTGAGACTGGATGCCTGAATATGAATTTTTACTTCAAATAGGACTAATCTTAACAATTGGCGTTATTGGTTCAAATGTTTTAAAGAAGCTAAAATTTCCAGAAATTCTAGGATTTCTTTTAGTGGGAGTATTTCTCAATCTCTTCTTTTTAGTTAGTGGATATGATGTTAATTTTACAGAAATTTTGGACATTGTTGTTGCAGTCACTTTAGGTTTTATTGGATTCAATCTAGGTTCAGAAATCGATTGGAATATGATCAGAAATTTATCGACTAAAATTATGATCATTCTATTGTTCGAATCCCTACTTACATTTTTTGCCGTAACAGTAATTGTTTATGCCCTATCTTTTCCTCTTCATGTAGCATTGGTTTTTGGTGCACTTGCATCGGCAACAGCTCCAGCAGGAACTGCCGCGATATTCTGGGAAAATCATTGTATAGGTCCCTTGACAACAGCAACGATGTTTATTCTTGCTCTGGATGATGTTGTTGCAATAATATTAACAGATTTGGCAATGGATTATTCAACAATAGTTTATAGTGGTCATGCATTCAATCTCATAGAATTATTCTTCCCTATTGTTTTTGATTTATTGGCTTCATTTATGTTAGGATTTACTGCAGGTCTATTAATTGTCTATGCATTAAACCGAGTAGAAGATCATGGACGATATGTTAGTCTTGTAGTTGGTTCTATCTTCATATGTATAGGCGTTGCAAGCATTTTGAATATTTCCTACATTTTACCTACAATGGTATTTGGAATAACAGTTTCTAGTCTTTGTAAAAAACCAGAAATTGATTATCCAACGAAAAAGGCGTTACAGGAAGTCCTCGGCTTATCCTCGCCCAAGATAACCGAGTTTATTTATGACAAAAAGAATTATGGTGATTTTAAGGATGAACCTCATCAGATATTTCATGAAGTATTTAGGATCTCAACCCCCATTCTCGCTTTGTTCTTTATTTTAATCGGAATTAGTCTTGATTTAACCTCTTTATTCGACATTGGACTTATTGGGGTAATATATATGCTCACACGAACACTTGCCAAAAGTGGGGGAGCATATTTTGGTGGGATGGTCGCTCAGGCTCAACCAGTTGTTCAGAAATATTTAGGCATGTGTCTGTTATCCCAAGCAGGGGTAGCCCTTGGACTAGCTGTTATCATTTCGGAACATTTTGCTCAATTTGGTACCGAAGCGGGATTACTTGGCTTTTTCATTTTAAATACTATTACAGCAAGTACAATAATATTTCAAATTTTCGGACCTATTGCCATCAAATGGGCGATTGACAAATCAGGAGAAGGTAATGGGCAAAGCTGTTAGCGTTGTGTCAACCCTGCAATCCAAGGCTTTATCGGTTTAATCTGTGATAGGCTTTCTTATTATTCTTATAAAGTAAAAGAAATTCCTTGAATAAAGTATCATACAATTTAACATTCTGCGGATTCGGAGTAAAAGTCTGTGAAAAATGAGTAAGGTTGGGAATATCCTCAAATTCAATATAACCTAAGGCAACAGATGCGATAAATGCAGCACCTCGAGCATTGGCTTGAATAGGATCTTTTACTTGTCTAATAGTGCGATTAAGGACGTCGGCATAAATTTGACACCAAACATCTGATCTGGCTCCGCCGCCGATAATATTCAGAGGATTTAATTTTCGTTTAGCAAATTTTTCAACATATTTTAATACCCAACGACTATTATAGGCTACTCCTTCAAAAGCTGCTCGTATGATGTCTTCTCTCTTGGATGTTAATGAAAGATTAAAGATACTACCTCTTAATTTATGATCTTCAACAGGTGTACGTTCCCCATACAACCAAGGAGTAAACAGAACTCCATTACTTCCCGCTGGCACTTGTTCTACAAGTTTATCAAACGATTGATATACCTGAGAATTACCATAGCGATCTTCATCATCAGAATAAAAGAGATTGTCCCGAAGAAAGGACAAACTTGCACCCGCTGTTTCTTGCTCATTAACTACGAAATATCTCCCTGGGATGGCAGAAGGAATAGAAGCGATATTATGAGAGAGATCAGTTTTTTTATACGGTACATGACAGATTAACCATGAACTCGTTCCAATATAGATATGCCCTTGGTAATCGTTAATAGCTCCTGATCCAATAACTGCTGACTGAAGATCAGGCGCACCCATTGCTACTTTAACGTCACGATTCAGTCCTAATTCGTCTGCTATCTCTAGTTTAATATCACCTAGGATAGAGGTGGGAGAATGAAGATCAGGGAATTTTTGTCCATCAACTTTTAATCGCTTAATCAAAGACTTATCATAGCGAATATTATTGATATCTCTGTTATTAGTGATCCAATGAAGTATGATAGAGGTGGTGGAAGCCGCAAACTTTCCAGTAAACTTCAAATTGAGGTAGTCAATGCATTCAAGGAATTTATAGGTCTTTTCATAAATCTCTGGATACTCATATTTTAGAAACAATATATGGGCAATAGGATCTTTTCCAGAATGCGTTGGCGCTCCACCCGTCTTGTAAAGAAAGCGAATAACATCTCTAAGTGGATATCCAGAAATTTTAATTAATCCTCGGAATATTTTATCCTTAAGATACTTAGCACCTCTGGCATCCATCCAGATGATGGCATTCATTAAAGCTTCTCCTTGTTCATCAACAGCAACGGTACCTGACCACTGAGAAGATGAAGAGAGGGCAACAATATCCTCAACTGGAACGAGTTCTTTTGCCAGTAATTCTTTTGCAGTATTGAGAATTGCTTGCCACCATTCATTTGGATCCTGTTCCGCACCTCCCTGATTTTTAAAATAGACAGGTGTATGTTCATAAACAAAATCTAAAACTTCGCCATGAATTGATACAAGGGCTGTTTTGATTCCAGATGTACCATGATCAAATGCTAATATGTATTTCTTTGGGGGGGAATGTTCCAACTTCATATTCTCCTATCTGCTTTCATAAGGTTATTTTTTCGATATTGCCATCTACATCAATCGACTCAATAGTTAGAGGTGATGCTCCTCCAGTTGCAGTTTCTAAGCTCAAATGTTCTTGTAATATACTCAAAAACTCCAAGGGATTAACACATGCTTCAGGGGGAAGGACACCGAAGTCAGTAATGAGTCCACGCTGAAGCATTATCGCACCAAACGCCACAGGCATCCCAGTTCCCTCACCCAGTGCTTGATCCTCCGAAGCAAGTGAGAAAACAATAGTATGTGAAACACC
>DXJL01000209.1 GCA_019057635.1 Candidatus Heimdallarchaeota archaeon | reverse complement strand
TCAGAATTTCCTTCTAGATCCATATCTGCTGTGATTCTAAATTCCTGATCTGTCGCAATCACGGTTCCTTCCATTATTTCTCCAGTTCGAATTTTCGGACCACATAAATCAATCAAGACTGCTAGATCGTCGTTATTCTCTTTAATAAGCTCAAATCGAGTTTTATGATCTGAATAAGTACCATGGCTGAAATTAAGGCGACATACATTCATTCCTTCCTCAATTAACTTCTTAAAGACATCTGGATCTTCAGAGGCTGGTCCAATGGTACAGATGATTTTTGTTTTTGTGATCATATTAATTAACCCCATTATCTATTATTTAATATTCAAATTTCTTTTCCTGAGAATATCAATCCCAAAATAGGTTTTTAAAGGTTGGAAAACTGTTTTTAACAGATAAATAACAAATTTCCTTGTTAAATTCGTAATGTTAAGGAGCTTATTCTGTTTACTTGTATCGAAGCTTTAAAGAGTCTATGACTTCATCGACCCAGAAGGAGTTTGCTATCTTACTTTTCTTTTTTCAGGTGTGAATATCAAGAATCTGCTCTAGAAGGAATAAATATTATTACTCGAAAGAGAGAAATAATCAAACTCATCCTCGACAAGGGGTTTTAAAAAAAAAATCATGTTGCTTTGTAGAACTCATATGTATCTCAGCCTTATATTATCTACGGAATAGAAAAAAAAGGGAAAATCTTTACCTAATGAATGTTATAACGCTGATGAGTCAGCTGCTATGATAAGTAAAAACTTTGGTTAATTCCTACTGAAATAGTCGCTTACACTCTTAAATTTTCATCCTCAAGCTTTAATTCAGGTAATTCCTCTGGGGGCCAGCCATAAGAAGTGTTATATGATTTCTTAAACCTAAAATCACAAATTTGGTCACCATTACCAACACCTGTCATTCGTTTCAATCCAATTCCCATTACTCTGTAGATAGGATAATCTTACCTATAGTTTATTTCTACTAGAAAGAAAGGAAAAACAAGTAAATGCTACAATAGAATTTTCTTACTAGGTATTTTCGGAAACGGAGTTATTTCTGAAATTTTTTTCTTCTTTGTAATGAATCTAACAAGACGTTCTACTCCCAATCCTCCTCCCGCACTTGGAACTAAGCTCCCACTTTTCGCCAAATCCATATAGTAAGTGAAGTCTTTAGGATCTTGTTTGCGTTCCATCAGCTTTCTCAGTAAAATGTCATATTGGAAATCCCGTTCACCACCTGAAAGGCCCTCACCAAAGCCCTCAGGATAAACCAGATCATAGTTTAAATAATGGCCTTTACTTGCGGGGTCTTCTTTATCGTAAAATTCTCGCTCAAAATCCGTAATCCAAAATGGTTCTTTCTCCATTAAGGAAATTTGTTTTTCAAAATCATCTCCAAATTGTTGTTTTAATTGATGGCTACTAAACCGTTTAAATGGGGGAGAAGGGCCTCCTAAATCCACACCTAAACGAGCTAATTCCTCCTTGCAGTCAATTTGGAGTTTCGAAAATATATAAACAATTAGATCTTCTAAAAGGGACATAAATTCTTCAGAGGTCCCATTTCTTAGCTCGATATCTACCTGTGAAAATTCGAGTAGGTGCTTGTCACTGGAGAGATACTTTTCTCCTGACTCAAGCCTGATGTTAGGAGACACGATATATATTCCCTTCACTTCCAATTTTGCTATTGCAATTTGTTTATGAAGAATCATGCTTTTCATTAATTGTAATTTTTGTCCTAAATAGTCAATCTCAGCCTTGTGAACAGGATGGGACAAAGGATCTGTAATTGGAGAGAGGATTACTGGCATTAATTGGATTAATCCCTCTTTGTACAAAAAATCATGAATTGACTTTAAGATTACTGTCTGAATTTTCAAAGTTGTTGCTAGATCTTCACTTGTAGTCAATGTAGGTAAAGATACACGTTGAACTGTCTTTAATGTCACTGTATTCACCATATCAAAATAATTAACTATCTCTCCATAAAAATTAGTTTCATATAATATTAACGCAAAAAAAGTGGAAAAAATATTCATATATAGTTAAACTTATAATGAAAAGTGGAAAATTTTTCCATATGCCAGAATCTTCTCAAGTTCGCACCTTAGATGATAAAGATAAAAAAATTCTTAAACTCCTTACACAGAATTCACGGTTAAATACAAACGAAATTTATAAAGAAACAAATATTCCTCAAACAACAGTTTACAACCGAATGAAAAAGTTGGAGTCTGATGGAGTTATTGAGAAATATACGGTAAAGCTGAATAAAAAGTTAATTGGGAAAGGATTATCTGCTTACATCTTTTGTACGATTTCATATCGAACCTCAACTGGGGAAAAAATAAGTCAACCTAGAGTAGCTCGACAAATCAATGCCCTTACGGAAGTTGATGAAGTGGCTATTGTCACAGGAGAGACTGATTTAATCATTAAGGTATCCGTTGCCGATGTAGATGACCTCAATTCTTTCGTTGTGAAAAAACTTCGGGATATTGAGGGAGTTGAGAAGACAGTGACTAGTGTAGTTTTATCCGAAGTCTAACAATGTTCCACGAAATTACACAAAGCAAAATAAGAACCAAATTAACACGTAAATATCGTAATTTTCGACAAGGTAAATACCTCTCACGACCCCAGTGTGTGTGTGGGGTAATAAAAACATATTTTTATTGATTTGAATGATTTTATTTGTTAATCTTCAAAGAATAGATATACTCTTAAGAATAAACTGCTAATAACGAATATACTCAATTGTATATCAATAAATATCACCTTCTCTCATTTCGTTAAGACTTGTTTTCATAGGTTATACTTATTAGAAATCCATATCGTTGAGTATACCTCGATTTCACTAATAAAAGTTCCATATATTTTGGAAATATTGGCTCTGATGTTCATTCATCTTTGAGACGGTCTTGGATTTGGGAGTCATTCGATTAGCTCTCAAGAATTAAGGAAGTTATTCAATGGCAAAATGGGTGTATATTCATAATAGAAAATTATTTATCACAGGAAATACTCAACAAGAACCAAAGAGATTGCTTATTCGGGAAAATTAACAGATATAATGGGTGAAAAAGATGCTCAAAGAAATTAAAACTGGAATTTGGATAATCTCCACTAATGATTGGGAAAGACGCTTATTTGATGAATTGATTCCTTTACCAGATGGAACAAGTTATAATGCTTATGTGATTAAAGGGACTACTCATAATGCTTTAATTGATTCATCCGATATCCGAAAGATTGAGCCATTCTTGAACGATCTTCAATCCTTATCGCTAGAAAAAATCGACTATATTATTACCAATCATGCAGAACCTGATCATTCTGGTGCTATTAAGGATGTATTAGCCTTGTATCCAAACGCAAAAATTGTGTGCATGGAAAAATGTAAAGAGATCTTAGTGAATCTACTTCATATCGCACCAGAGACATTCATGATCGTGACAAAGGAGAGTTCTATTGATCTAGGTGGACGAACACTGAATTTTATACCCGCTCCGTGGGTCCATTGGCCTGAAACGATGTTTACTTATTTGAATGAAGAAAATATATTATTCTCTGGTGACTTTTTAGGAAATCATATTGCTTCAAGTGAGATTTATTCATCTAATGATAATTATGTATATAATGCTGCAAAGCGGTACTATGCTGAAATAATGATGCCTTTCAGAAAGATCATCAAAAAACACCTAGAAATTATTGATAAACTAAACATTAGTCTCATAGCTACAAGTCATGGTCTAATCTATAATGATCCTGAGTTCATAATAAACGCGTATAAAGAGTGGGTGTCAGATACAGTAAAAAATGAAGTGGTCATTCCCTATGTGTCAATGTACGGCAGTACTGAAAAAATGGTAAAATATCTCACTGAAAATCTGATTAAAAGGGGAATAACTGTAAAACCATTCATGTTAACAGCAACTGACATAGGAGAGTTAGCAATGAGTCTCGTTGATACTGCCACGATTGTTATAGGCTCACCAACTGTCCTGACAGGTCCACATCCAGCGGTGGTTTACGCTGTTTACCTAGCTAATTTACTTCGACCAAAAGTGAAATTTGCTACTGTGATAGGGTCATATGGTTGGAAAGGTAGTATAGTTGATCAAATCGTCAATTTGATTCCTAAATTAAAAGTTGACCTCTTTAATCCTGTGATCATCAAAGGAAAACCACGTGATGAAGATTTTGCCCTTTTGGATAACCTTATTGAAGAAATTGTACAAAAACATGAAGAATTAGGATTGTTCAACCATCCTTGAGTAATCAGCCAAAAATAACTCTAAAGTTTACGTTACACGTTGGTTAATGCATCATCTATTATCTATTAAGTTTTCTACTACTCATCCAAGTCTATATTTAACTAAAACAGAGGAGGTATGAAGAAGAATTTCTTTATTAGGTTGCTGTATGGCGTTTACCTCTCTTAAGATATATATTTGAAAATGAGAATTTCACACAAAAAGAATTTAATTTCGTCTTTTTTTCCGTATCACGAAAGAGTATCTTTTCTAATCAACTTAGAGAGGAAGTAAAATGGCACAAAAGAGTATATATGAATTTTCTGCTAAAAAATTACTGATGACGGAACTGCCCAAGTATTTTCCCGCGTATAATTATCACGGGAAACTCGCAGTAATTTCTCCCGAAACTGACTGGAATAAATTAGTTGCTGAGAATCCTTGGCTTAATACAGACAAACTAGCGGCTAAACCTGACCAGCTTTTCGGTAAACGAGGGAAAGCCAATCTTTTATTATTAGATGCGAATCTAGATAAATTGAAAGCATTTATTAATGAAAGAATGAACAAAGAAGTCGAAATAGGGGGTATTAAGGGAACCCTTAATCGATTCCTTGTTGAACCGTTTGTACCACATGAAAAAGAATTCTATGTTTCAATTACTTCTGATATGGATAGTGACACTATTCACTTTTCCTTTGAAGGTGGTATTTTTGTCGAAGAAAACTGGGATAAAGTAACCCATGTTTCTGTACCTATAGGTACAGATGTAGATTCATTTGATTTGGCTAACAAGTTACCAGATCTGGGTGATCTAAAAACTACTTTAGTTCCTTTTGTTAAAGGGTTACTAAAAGTGTATATTGACCAAGATTTCGCATTTTTGGAAATCAATCCTTTTGCTGTAACCTCGGACGGAACTGTCGTTCCACTTGACTTAAAAGCGAAGTTAGATGATACAGCCAGTTTTCAACATATTAATACGTGGGCGAGTCCAGAGAATCCGATTCAATTTCCACGAGCTTTCGGCCAGGTACTCTCCAAAGAAGAGCGGTTCATCGCAGATATGGATGAAAAGACAGGTGCCTCATTAAAATTCACTATTCTGAATAGAGATGCACGTGTCTGGACCATGGTCGCTGGTGGTGGTGGATCTGTTGTCTATACAGATACTATTGCAGATATGGGATTTGCAAAAGAACTAGGTAACTATGGGGAATATTCTGGGAATCCTAATCGTGAACATACAGAACTCTATGCACAAACTTTGATTGATGTGTTAACGGAAAAACCTGATCCTCAAGGACGACCCAAAATCTTACTGATCGGTGGAGGTATTGCTAACTTTACCGATGTCAAAGCAACCTTTATGGGCATAGTAGCGGCATTGAGAAAATCCGCTGAAAAATTACGGAACGCTAATGTAAAGATCTATGTGCGAAGAGGTGGACCCAATGAAAAGGAAGGTCTTAAACTTATGAAAGATGTAGGTGAAGAGATCGGAGTACCCATCGAAGTTTATGATAGATACACTCATATGACACGAATCGTTCCATTATCACTTAAAGGAGACAGCTAAAGGAGGCACAAAAATGACAAGAGAACTATTTAATCGTGACACACGAGCCATTATTTATGGTTTTCAACGAAATGCAATTCAACGGATGCTTGACTTCGATTTTGTATGTAAACGGGAGACTCCCTCAGTGGCTGCTATTATCCGTCCTAGTCAAGCAGGAGCTATAGGTTATCATAAAGTCTTTTGGGGTGGAACAGAGATTGTTGTTCCAATTTATAGGAAACTAGACTTGGCCATTAAGAAACATCCCGATGCAGATGTGTTAATCAACTTTTCATCATTTCGGTCAGCTTATCCAACATCTATGGAAGCATTAAATGCAGAGACAATCAATACAATTGCTGTTATTGCTGAAGGAATTCCTGAACGACGAAGCCGGGAGATGTATAAACTAGCAAAGGAAAAGGGAAAGGTTATCATTGGCCCTGCTACCGTTGGAGGAATACAAGCTGGTGCATTCAAGATCGGTAACACCGCTGGTACCATTGAAAATGTTGTACTGTCGAAGCTCTATCGACCTGGAAGTGTAGGTTTTGTTTCTAAAAGTGGTGGTATGAGTAATGAAATGAATTTCATGATTGCTCAGAATTCCGATGGTGTATTCGAGGGAATCGCTATAGGAGGCGATCGTTACGCTGGCTCATCATTAATTGACCATCTGCTACGTTATGAAGCAAATCCTAAAATTAAGATGATGGTTTGTTTGGGTGAAGTCGGTGGTACGGGAGAAATCGATATTGTGAATGCAGTAAAAGTTGGCAGACTTACTAAACCTTTAGTGATGTGGTGCATCGGTACAGCTGCAGCACTTCTACCCGCAGGGTTACAATTTGGGCATGCGGGTGCTATGGCGGGTAGTGATATGGAAACTGCACATGCTAAGAACAAAGCACTGGCCGAAGTAGGAGTCATTGTTCCTGAGTCTTATGATGATTTAGGCGATAAGATTAAGACAACCTTCGAAAAACTTAAAGCTGAAGGAAAAATTGATCCAGTGGACGACTTTGAACCACCTAAATTACCCATGGATTATGCCCAAGCAGCTAAACTTGGGATAGTGAGACGACCAACCACTGTTATCAGCACCATTTCCGACGAACGGGGTGATGTTCCCATGTTCTCAGGAGTGGGATTGGATACCGTCGTAAGTGAGAATAAGTCTATCGGCTATACAATTGGATTACTCTGGTTTAAAAAAGAACTTCCAAAGTTTGCCCAAGATTATATCGAGATAGTCATTAAGCTCACGTCCGACCACGGACCAGCTGTTTCGGGGGCTCATAATGCGATAGTCACCGCCCGAGCTGGAAAAGATTTAATGTCTTCGCTAGCTACTGGAATCTTAGCAATTGGTCCACGATTTGGTGGAGCCATTTCCGATGCTGCAAAATATATCAAATTAGCACTAGATAAAAAAATGACACCCCAGGAATTTGTAGATTATATGAAGAATGTAGTAGGCATCAATATTCCTGGAATTGGTCACCGAATAAAATCTGTTCAAAACCCTGATGTCCGTGTCAAACTACTAAAGGAATTCGTTTTAAATAATTTCGAAAAACATCCTTTTTTGGACTATGCACTCGAAGTAGAAATGATTACTACATCAAAACGGAATAATCTTATCCTCAACGTCGATGGTTGTATTGGTATTTGCTTCATGGATTTACTTGAAAATTTAGATTTGTCTGAAGAAGAAAAGAACGATGTAGTTGAAACAGAAATGTTAAATGGATTCTTTGTGCTTGGTCGATCTATTGGTATGATGGGTCATATTTTTGACCAAAAACGACAAAGAGCAGCGTTATACCGACAACCTTGGGATGAGATTCTATTCGCTGATTAGCGTTTCTCATACTCTCTCTTTTTTCTCAATATTGTCTTTCCAATATTTTTTGTTCATTCTAGTTTTGTTCTACCGTTCTGAAAGACTTACTCAAATAGGCTACCAGGAACAATTGGGAAAAATTATTCGAAACAACCGTTGGAGCTGTTCTTCCTGATGTAGAAAAGGAATCCTGAGAATACATTTCACTAATAAATCTTCATTGATTAAGATAGTAATCAAAGAAGTGATTCCGCTTTTTGAATTGAGATTTCTGAAAGACCTAGCTTATTTTCTAAGAAGATTCATCGCAATGTCAAAATATTTAAAACGCAACTTATGATTCCCAAATTTTTAATTTCATTTGAATAGGAAGAATGGAAATGTCAAGTAAAAGTAACGATCATACCATAGCTATAATTTGTGCAATTGTGTTTCTCGTTTTAACTCTCGTTATTCCTTTCGCAGGATTAGTGGGAGGTTTTTATAATCAAGAAGTGACTCTAGAGTCTCTAGGTACAACTATCACCCAAAAAAATGAGTATATGTGGGATGGTATAGAAGAAACGGTAGTTTTTATTTTTTCAATGACTCTTACTGTAAGTTACAATAGTATGGCAGAAGGTAGCCAGGCTGGAATCCTTTGGAATATAACACAACTTTGGGGACTAATATATCTGCTTCTGACTCTTCTCGGTGGTGGAGCAGTTGCTTTCTATGCCTTTATGAAGATGAATGGGGACAATCCGAACCCTTTACTCAACACAGGTGGAGTAATATTGGGATTGATAGGTACTGTAGGTGAATGGGCAATTATCACCGTAACTATTATTAGCGAAGATTGGGAGGCTCTTGCTGAGGTTATGGGGGGAATAGGAGGAACAGTGACCATTCCACAAATTAATATTCTATTATTAGCATTATTTTTCATTGGTTGGATTTTACTAATTTATGGCTCTAGAAGGGCAGCACAACCGCCTAGTATTCCCACCAAGATAGAACCAACAGTCGCAGAGTATTAAGCGTGGTTTTATCCTCTTTTTTTTATCCTTCAAAATTATTAAAAATCACTCAACTTACAATAAATTTATTGCTTAACCCAAATCAATATGATTTAACGTCAATTCCTGTCAGAAATTCATATTTTTGAAGTGACGCTTTGGGATTTACTCTCTTTCCTCTCATACATGGTCGTAGATTTTTAGTAGATAAAGCAGGATTTCGATTATTAGCCAAATCGATTTAAAGGCTGATTTTTAGTCGATTATGATCATTTTAGACATTTTTAGTAGATAAGGGAAAGATGATTTCATGCCTTTAGCTAAGATTAAAGAAAACATTGAGATAGATTATCTTTACGAGAAACGAGATGTTAGTGCTCCACCTGTTGTCTTTCTAAATGGTTCAATATTCAACCATCGACAATGGATGGCGACTTATTTACCTGCATTTCGGAATTTAACGGAGGAGGGGTATTCCTATGTTCTCTACGATTATCAGGGAATCGGGAAATCTTCATCAAGAGATAAGCAGTTTACACTACAAGGTCTTGTAGATGAATTACTAGGTTTACTCGATTACTTGAAAATTGACAGAGCCCACCTCTTTGGCGTAAGCAAAGGATCTATGGTCGGTCAAATTTTTACTGGATTATTTCCCGACAGAGTAGTTAGTCTTGCTGGCTATGGCATAGTGAATCTTCTAGGCCCGAAACTTGAGGAGGAGCAGCATCTTTTTACGGAGCGACTAGAAGGCCTACTGATATTGAATGATACCTTATCTGAAAGAATCAATACAACGAATTATAAACGGGTTATAAGAACAATATACATTCCTAAAATATTCCAAAAGACCTATTCGGAATTAAATCTGAAAGAAAAAATTATTAGTTGGATATTAGGAAGACGGGCTTTTCCTTTACTTACAGGAACACTAATTCGAACACTTGAGCTGTTCTTTAGATATTATGCTCAGGATATCGAAAAAGAAATTGAATTCGATACATCATGACTAAATTTGTTAGACAACTATTTGAAAAAGAGTTCTGGACAGGATGAGTCACACATCCAATGTCCGGCAGGTTCGCAACAAGAGTATGTATGCTTTCCATTGGGATTACTTGAATCAGATCTTCTTGCAACACCCCAAACACCAATACTTTTCGACCAATCTGGATCATTCTTCTCTTGCCTTTCACGGGTAACTCGTCTAACGAAGTTGCAAGGGAATATGACCTAAGAGCTAAGTAAATCTTTTTGTCATCACTTCGGCTTTGATGAAGTACGGGAGGGACACCTTTTAAGTTACTAAGAGAGAGAGGTCAACGAATATGAGAACTATGGAATTGTAGGATAAAAATGATCATGTATTAGCTCAATAGGAGATAAGCCCATATTATTACTTAATGGCACAGAAGATAAAGTCACCCCTATTGAACTTGCAAGAGACCTAGTCCCACGATTAAAAAATGTAAAACTTGTTGAATTTGAAGGTTTTGAACATATCAGTCCTAATATCAAGAAAAAACAAACAAAAGCCATTATGCAGGAATATTCGAGCTTTCTCTCAGAATTAATTTGAAAGTTCTTAAACTAATGCAATTACGAAAGACGCTCACCTAATAGCTTACCTATTCTAGTAATCTCGTACCATACTTTGCGTTGATTTTCGACATCTACACAAAGCTCACTTGATGCTTTTGTTCCCTTTCCATATATCATGGGTACTCCACTCATTTCACAGGTGCTACCTTGGCCACAAGTAAGGCAAGGAACATTACCTTTGATTATAACGGTACCTACATGTTCCATTCTTTCCATTCGTAATTCTCTTTCAAT
>DXJL01000208.1 GCA_019057635.1 Candidatus Heimdallarchaeota archaeon | reverse complement strand
ATTCTTGAAAGCGCCTGTGGACCATGTATCGGTATGGGATTTGCTCCAAAAACAGATGCTGTTGCAGTTCGAACGTTTAATCGTAACTTCTTTGGACGTACTGGAACTAAGAGCGCTGACGCGTATCTAGTTAGTCCTGAGGTTGCAGTTGCTGCCGCAGTTTTTGGAGAGTTCACAGATCCGAAAAAATTAGGAAATTATCCAAGGATTGTAATTCCCAAAGAAATAGAAATCGACGATTCGATGATTCTTACACCATCTACTACACCAGATGAAGTCTCAATCGTTCGTGGGCCAAATATTGCGCCTTTACCTGAATTTAAACCATTACAAGACGATTTTGAATTCATTGTTTTAATTAAAGCTGAAGATGATGTCACAACTGATCATATCATGCCTGCTGGATCCAAAATCCTACCTCTACGATCTAATCTTCCTGAAATAAGTAAACACGTATTTGAGCAGGTTGATGCTACTTTTCCCGAAAGAGCGTTGAAAAGTAAAGAGGTTGGTGGTGGAATAATCATTGGTGGTGAAAATTATGGTCAAGGCTCTAGTCGGGAACATGCTGCATTAGCACCGATGTTTTTAGGAGTTAAGACGGTACTTACTAAATCTTTTGCCCGAATACATCGAGATAATCTAGTGAACTTTGGAATCTTACCTTTGACCTTTAAGAATGATGGAGATTATGAGCGAATAAGCAATGGTGATGTTCTCGAAATTAAGGGAGTCAGAAAGGCACTGAAAGAGAATCTACTATTAACAGTTCACAACCGTACTCAGAACTTCGATATAGAAACAACGTACGATTTTTCAGAACGGGAACGTGAAATACTCTTAGCTGGTGGTAAGCTAAGCTATACTGTGTCTGCAAATTAGAATAACTTCCTCCTCCCTCTTTTTTTTATATCTAAAGAAATTGCCTTTTCAACGCTCCATTGAACTCAGTCCATCTTATCGTCGAACAAGGCGAATTAGAACGAATAAACCAGGGACAACTACAACAACGAGACTTGCGATTAAAATCATTACGATGGTAAATGAACCATCAGAGGCCGAACTCGCGGCAGAATCATTAGAATTTGCAATGAAAAAGCGTATAAAGAAGAGGAGGCCAAACATAAGCATAAGAAGTCCAAGTAAGATTCTATAGATTTTGTCCATTGATCAATTCCTCAATAGTCTTTTTCATTATGCCATTAACCAGTTATAAAGAAATTAAAAATACGGGTATTAAATTTATTCATAGTGGAGGATCAGTATGGATATGAGCATGAAATTCGGTGGATTCACACCTTTCACAGTGTTTAAAGACCTTTTGATCTTCAGGAAATCGCCAAGTATGGCCACATTCGTCACAATGGTAAAAATCTACTGGATTGTTTATTCGAATAGCATATCCAAGAACTAACGCCTTAGCAATTTTCTTATGAGCATCCTCTAAGTGTCTGGACACACTAGACTGGGAAATGTTCATTTTTTCCCCTACTTCTTTCTGTTGTAATCCTTCCATATCAGATAATCTTAAAGTTTCGAGTTCTTCCAAAGTTAAATCCACCTCACCCTTAATATCTGTTAAGGGGATTCCTCGCGGTTTGAAGTATTGATGTATTGGATCACATTTAATTATTCTCGGGTTTCTTGGTCGTGGGATTATTTTCCACTCCATTAAATTGCTATAGTTTCTCGAAATATATCATTTGTGAATAATCAAAGTAAGGAATATCAACTTTGATGTGGTTTATATCCGCTTTGAAAGATTATGAATATTTATGCAAAAGGTTTATGAATATATATGCAAAATTTGGATTGAAGTACATTTAGCAATTATTGTAATATACTCAAGCTTTAGAGATCATTTGTTAGTAAAAGATCATTGATCCTGAAGCAAATATAGAGCGGCCTGAGGTAAATAATTGGATTAGAATCTTTGAGTATCGAAACCGTAAGTTTACATCCCAAAATACTGCTAGGCCCAATATCAGGTGATATAAGATGATGATTACTGAGACAAGTAAGAAAATAGATTTCCAAGTAAGCAAAAAGTCCGCAATCCCAACCCGAGATAAAATTCTAGAGTATTTCTTAGTTAATCGCTCCAGTACAAATGAAGGGCTTCCAATAAGAGAAATTGCTCAAGCCTTTAATCTTAGCAGAACTTCTGCTAGAAATTATCTAATCCTATTAGAAAAAACGGGACTGATTATACGAACAGAACAAAAACAAAAAACTGGGCGACCTATAATGCTCTATACGCTCCATGAAAACGCCATTGAAGTTTTTCCGAAGATTTACAATGATTTTGCACTGAACCTGATTAAAGCTTTCAAAAAGAAATATGGGAATGGAGAAACGGGTCTCCTTCTAAAAAATATAGGAAGGAAAATGGCTAATCAAATTCTCGATGTTACAAAAGGAGAATTAGAACATACTCCACCGTTTTTAAAATCAAACCAGAAACTTAAAAAGATTTTTACATACTTTGAGAAAAATGGTAGTTTTCCTGAGATGATTGAGGAAGAAACGTTTTACGTGTTGAAAAATTATAACTGTTTGATGTATCGTATTGCAAAACTTGAACCACTAGTTTGTAAGGTCGGTGAAGCTCTTATTAATGAATTAGCTGAGAGTAAGGTGGTCAAAGAAAAGTGTATTCGAGAAGGGGATCCGTACTGTTCATTCCACATCGAGAAGATTATTGGTGAGTAGCTATTCGGGTTGTTTGACCTTCCCTATTGTTAATTACCCTCTAGCTCATGTAAAAGTTTTTTAGTATAAGCAGAAGATGATGAATCATATTTGATAGATTCCTCATGATCTATAAGTTGAAATTCATTCATATACTTTTGATGGATTTTGGACCAATCTCCAATATTTTCATGCATTTTTATATAATTTATGGGCATTGGATGAGTGCCAATAATAACTGGTACTCCAGTCAGTTTTTCAATGTATCCTTTCAGATCTTCAAGGTATATACAAGGGGGATAACCTGCTAATACTCCAGTAGCGAAATGTATTGCTTGTGTGCCATATTTCATAAATTCTTTTACAGTATTTTCAATGTTTCCCCCTGGACAACCCCCACAAGTTGTATACGCCACTATTTCTAAAGTTTCAATTGCTTTATAGCGTTTAAATGCGCCTTCTCGGTTACGAATTGAACGAAAACACTTTCCACCTTCACAGGTTTTATAGCGATCACAGATAATTATTCCTATTCTCATTTTTATCCCACGATAAACATTTTTCATATCCTTTTGAACTTGAGAATACCATTCTCCTCTCCTAAAAACGACATAGAGTTATTTTCAACAATCTTTATTAGCTTTTTCTTTGAAGATTTTATTGATACAACCCCGTTGAATCGTAAAACTCGATATAGTTCTGTTAAAACATCTTTGAACACTAATTCATTACGTAAAAGTCTTGGTACTCCGAAAAGAAATGCAATATCAATACTCAGGTCAGGAAGTCCAGTATTTGTCGCGTCTGCTTTGAGAAGTGTTATATTATCAATTTTTTCGTTTTTGATTTTCTTTTGTACACTGTCAATAGCTAATGGATGAATGTCTAAAGCAAAAACTATACCTGTTTCACCCACGATTCTTGCAGCAGGGATAGTGAAAAATCCTGGACCACACCCTATTTCGAGCACTTTCTGTCCCAATTTGATCCCAGCAGTTTCCAAGGTCTGATAAGGATCGGATAATTTTCGACGGATTGGATTATCGTGAATTAAAGACATTATCCTGAAAGCCCAATGAGAGCTTTGTGTTCTATGTGTCATAATTGTCATTCTCTTTTCTTAGTTCACTCAATTTTGCATACTTATGCAAAACATTTATGAATTATGCAGAAACTAACTTCCTCGAAATAGCATTAAAATGTAACTAGAAAATATAGGAACGTGTGCGAATATCAATGTCCAGTAAATTACGGAGTTATTGCCCTTTTCGTGTTCAAACCCCCGATCATCAAGCTGGATGCACGTTTCAGCTTGGTGTAGCCATTAAATGTTATTCTCAAGAGAATCGACCTTTACTTAGAAAAAACAAAGGGTTTTATTGTCCACAAATGGGTCTCCGTATTACTTTCAAGACTTTTCAACAATTAAACTCTCTATTGTGTCCTCTAATGCAAATACAAGACGAGTTTGAAATTGCAATTAACGTGTGGCCAACAATGAAGGGATTAGCTAATCCTATAAGGCCAGTCGACACCCTTATGGGAAATGATATGGTAAGATTAGCTAAGCAAATTTATACCGATGCGACAGAACTTATTTTGGAATTGGAATAGTTTTCAAAGATCATAGAAAATATTATTGAATATAAATTCATTTGCAGGATTATGAACTAAAATTAAGGATTATTAGATTAGATTAATCAGTAAAAAAAAAAGATAAGAGACAAATTACCTGTAAAATTGCTTAACTTTCTTTTTTAACAGATAATTCTTCCAGTCTCTTCTCTATTAATTCAATTTCTTTTTTCAACCCATTTAATGAATCTTCTAAATACTTTGCTTCATCCTCAGGATTGATTTGAGTTGACAAGGGAGATATCGGTACTGGATACTCTGGAGGATAGTGATACTCTCCGGGATAAAACCCACGACCACGACCCCTACCTCCTCCACCCCAACCTCTTCCTCCTCCATAACCACGACCCCACCCCATTCCAAAATTTCTTGTATATCCAGGTGTAGAATATCCTGCACAATAACCTAATCCTCGGCCTGTCCGAGGCCCTTGTCCCGATGGACCTGTTCTATTTCCTCTTGGCATTATTATTACCGAATAGCTATTGCACAAAAGCCTATATAAATTTTGTGCTAATGCACAAAAGATATATTTCAACTTAGGCTGCTTGGATTCTTCCTGATCTACTTTATTCTTTGTTTAACCCTTCTTTATGTGCGATTTCGGGGGAAAAATTAATTAAGTAGTAAAAATTCTAAATTAAATAGAGAGAAAAGTTTTTTGCAATCGCTCGCTAAAAGCTCTATAAGTTCCATAGATAACTCGTTGGAGT
>DXJL01000207.1 GCA_019057635.1 Candidatus Heimdallarchaeota archaeon | reverse complement strand
ATTCGATATTGACAGAATGCGTCCCCATTTTTCAAACACTGTTGTTTCTCAGGTTGGGTACCAAGCATCACTTTCACAATATTATGATCGACTTCACACAAAATCGAATGCTCTTTTACAACGCTAAAGAGTAGACAGTTGCTATTTCTAACAAAATAAAACTCCTCGTCTTCCGATACGGTAGGAAATTTCCCAGAATCCTCGAAAATCTTCACAAGTGTGACTATTCGTTGTTCAATAGTGAGTTGGTTCATTTTACCAGAGTCGTTGTTTAATATATCCTTACCCATCGTTTTTCCCACCTCTGAAAGTATTTTTCGTGTTCGCGATTCACCCAACTCATTTCTTAATTCATCAATTAGTGACACGGCAAATTCTGCATAAAATTTTGGGAAGAGACTTAATGCATTACTGTGAAGAGAATAAAGGATACTTGGTCGGCCAACTTCTCGTTTTTGGGTATATCCAACCACAAATCCATCTTGTTCTAATTCATAAAGGTACTTCCGTACCGCGTTAGTGCTTAAATTCACTGCAGCAGCAATTTCTATTATACTTTTACCATGAACTACGTTTTCACGTGCCGGAACGGTCAATAAATATTCTAAAATGTCTTTTTTACTTGAATTCATGAGTGGTAGCACAAACTCACCTTTTGAACGGTAATCAGCAAATTCTTTCTAACTTTAGAATCCTTTGTTGTTACCTTATATATTTTTATTACTTAGTTATAAAAAAAATGGCAAAAGTGGAAAAAGTAAAATACATACCATAATTAACATTCATTAGTCTTAATTTTATTTCAATAGTTGATAATTATGGCAAATGAATTGTTGATCTTGGGTCATGCGACAGTAGGATCATTAGCTACACTCACTTCTGTTTGGCTTTTGGTAGAGCTGTTTCATGCAAAAGATGGTAATGTACAGAGAATTAAATATCTCAGTGTACTGGTCAATATCTTTATCTGGCTTTCTTATATTGTTGGTGGGTGGTACTATGTATATGATTATAGTACTTTAGATAAGTACATAATTAAAGGAAGTACTGATTTAGGTTTCAGTGGTAGTCTTTGGAAATTTGCGCATGCATTTTTCACTGAGAGTAAAGAACATTTCTTCTTCCTTGGAATAGTAATGGCGTTGTATCTATTGTTACTAGCTTATAGATCCTCGTTCGTTGCAGATAAAAGTACTCGCCAAACAATGACAGTTTTAGTAGCCTTCCTAGTTGTTGGAGGTCTTGTTTTAGAAGGTTGGGGTGCTATCATGGCAATGGGAGTACGCTTAGGAATGGTTCCGCTGTAGGGAATAGGTGAAAAAAAATGAGTGAAACAACAGATATGGATAAACTTAATTTTGGTTTTGGTTTTTCTCTCGCTATTATTGCGATTCTAAATGCACTACTTACTGTTGGAAAAGAAGAGATTTCTGCTGTTAAAGACTTTGCAGTATCAATCGGTAGTTTAGTAGGAATTAGTCATCACTGGGTTGGACATGGTATCCTAATGATCTTATTATTTATCGTCCTCGGTTTTGTATTTTCCCAAGCTACGATAAGTGATTATTTCATTAAGAAGTTCTCTTTTGATCAACGTCGATTACTTCTTCTCATTGTGATTAGTGTAATCATTGGAATCGGTATTATTGGCGGATTCTTCTTTATGCTTGCCTTTTTAGGTTAGCTACCTTCTCTTTTTTCTTTTTTTCTGGCAACAGAAAAATAAATTTTGCTGGGTTGAGGTTACGATAACCAGAGGGATACGTTAACACCCCTATTCAATTCTAATGCAATAGTTCATTTCTTTAGCAAGCTTAACCATCGTGGGGTGGATTTCAGGAACTCTTCTCCATGCTTCTTCTTCAAATAGGGTTCTTCTACAGATAACACAATTAGATTTGTAAGGCTGAAGTATGCAGCCTCTAATAATTCTCGCTCCGTTCGTCATAGATACTTCTTGCGGACAGATTCACCAGATAAATTTTTGAGTGAAGAGTACTAATTAATCTGTCATTCCAAGTGAATTTCATAGATCAATTCACATTTATTGCCTTTGAAAAGACCCCTAACAATTGGATTCTACATAAAATTCTTCTAATGAATATAAATGATGCGAGGTTTCAGTATTTGTCATATTTAGCAAAGAAGGAAGTTAGTAAGATTCTTATCCTCGGGTTACAAGCCTCAGGGAAAACAACTATTATTAAGACCGTTACTGAGGGCCAAACTCCTGAAAAAGAGGAGGAATATCTTCCGACAATTGACTACGAACGAAAAAGAATTGTTATTGCAGGCCAAGAGATCGTTATATTTGATCTAGGTGGACAGACGACTTTTTTAGATCGGTACACGGATGGGTTATCAGATTTTATTTTTTCTGGAGTTAGTGTACTTATATTTGTCGTTGATTCAATGCAGATTAAAGAGCTCTCCCGAGTAAAACATTACTTGGATATCTCTTTGGCAAAATTAGCTCAATATAGTCCTACTGCGTCTGCCTATCTGTTTCAACATAAAACTGATTTAATTCCTGAAAAGCTAAAGGTTGAAGTCCGAAGTACCATTACTGATCATCTTTTAGGTGATACTCCATTACTTCTAAAGTACTACGAAACCTCAGTGTTTAATACCTCCATTTTTATTGCGATGGGAGAGGTCTTTGTTGAAGCTACTAATATCACTGAGACAATCAAACCATTATTAGAAACTTTTATTCTTCATAACACAGCCGAAATGGCTCAATTATTTACCAAGGCAGGAGTTCCCTTAATACAGATTGAAAATACCTTGAATTTTGATCATATCTCACTTGCTGAGGTTAGAAAGGTTTTTAACGCGGTGGTTCAGAATCTTGCTAATTCTACAGATCAAACTTCTTCCTCTGTCTTATTCGAATCCAATAATCGTGTATTTATTGTCAAATTTACTGAATCTGGACTGGTCTTATTTTTAGGATTCCATAAAGATCGGTTCCTAGAAAAACATGAATCGGTACCTTCGTTGTATAGCAAAGTTTTAGCCTTTAGTTTACAACTCGAGAGTATGATTTAATCCCCCTTCACACCGATTAGCTCACTGACGCCATTTACGACTGGCAAGAATGAGGAGGGGTGACAGGAATAGACTAAGGACTCCAGGGTTTATTTTTTGCGTTGGAGATGTCTATGTATCGGACTCTATTTCCATGAAAAAAAACTATATTTTAGAACAGGAATGAGTTATAAGATGTAGATAGGAGAATAGTCATTTATTTCTCATAATGGTCTTTATCTCGTTGTTTCTCGTTTCTACGTACGTTTTTAGCAGTTTTAAAGATAGGCCAACTTTTTTTCTCAAATTTAAAGTTACTAAGATCAGGGTGTTTATCCCTATCCCTCTTCTTTTAAACCTGAATACTTCAAAATCATGTCATTCATTTCTTATCACAGGTAAGGGGATATTGTGGACAAACCTTACGTCAGAAAATTCGAGTTACAACCATTTAAAGGAACAAGACGGGGAATAAGCTGGAGAATTTGGACTATTTCTTGGTTCAACTTCAGATATCAATGGAGTCGTTCACGTGCCTTGAAAGTTTCGGTTTCCCTCATTTTATTCATAGTTCTCCTTTCTAATATGATGATATTGTTTGGGCCTTTTTCATTAGGACAGGGTTCCGCTCCTAATGACGTTTTGGAGGATCATTTATGGGGGACTGCTCGTAACTTTGTTAGATTTCAGGTCTTAATTGCAGCTTCTGACGAGACTGACCCAGTGTATGATACAGGTTATTCCCTCTTATTTCTCATTGGGTTAATCATGATGGGAGCAGGACTAATTTCTGATGATCGAAAAAATTTAATGGACGAGATTTATGATTCAAAGATCAGTCGTCGTATGTATTTGCTGGGTAAGTTTGGTTCTCTCTTTCTCTTCGGGAATCTTCTGTTAACTATTCCTGCTATAATTCAGTGGGTGTTACTCATTATTGGGATCGCTGGGGTGGATATTCTCCAAGCTGTTCCTGTTTTAATAGGGGTTGTTTTTTTTACAGAAATTGTAGTAATTATTCTCACCCTAGTTATCTTAGCATTTTCTTCGTTGTTTGAGAATCGTTTTTACGCGGGTATTTTGGTCTTTGGTTTCTTTCTTGCAATTACCGTTGTTTTTTCTAGCTCCCTTGGTAATACTCACTCTTTTACTCCTTTGTTGTACTTAGATCTTTTTACGGTGTTGACTACCCTCTCTTTCCTACTCCAAGGTGAATCATCTGTTATTTATTATAATAGTATAAATGATATTCCTGTTCAATTCCCTTTGGATCTTACACAAGAAGCAGGAATCCTAATTGTTCCCTTTCTTGTCATTTTCAGCATTATTAATATCTTTTTATGTTTGTATCGTGTAGTTTGGAGATATGAATCGCCAATATCTTATATTTGGGGCTTCGCAAGAAGAAGAATCTCCTGAATTCACTTTTATCCTTTCAGATTCTGAGTGATTCAACACATACTATGAGGATGTAAATCTGTAATGACGGAACCAGCCAAACAAATCGCTTTTTGGGCGGATCAACTCCGCGATTTTGCTGCACAGGGGTCAAAATATTCTACAAACATCTATGATCAGGAAAGATATGCCAAGATACAGCAACTTGTCATAGAGATGCTAGCTTTTGCCACAAATTGGACATTAGAAGAATTAGTTCCGCTTCAAGAGACATTTTTTACTCGTCCCAGTCCTATTTTGACTGGTGATGCCGCAATTATCAATGATGCAGGCCAAATCTTGCTTATTCAACGGGCTGATAATCATTTATGGGCAATGCCTGGAGGAATGTTGGAAGTAGGGGAGACCCCTTCCGAAGGGGTTTTACGAGAGACATTTGAAGAAACTGGTCTGAAGTGCGATGTGATTGCCTTTATCGGTCTATTTGATTCTCGATTTTGCGGTACTACTTATCCACTTCATTTATATCATGTGGTATTTCTGTGTAAACCATTAAACGAGACAGAGACTGTGATAGCTCCCCATCGCCACGAATCTTTAGATAAACAATGGTTTAATGAACGTGCTTTACCTGCAAATATTGACCCTGGGCATATCTCCCGTATTCCTGAGGCTTTTCGTGTCTGGCACGGTGATCTCGAACCTTTTTTTGACCAAGAAGGCTAGTAGGTTGTTTATCTTTTCCTATACAGTAGTCACTTGTTTTTTTTTCTCGTGTTTCTTATAAATGAGTGCTCGAGAGGTGAAAGGAAGCTTTGCCAATAGTAGGCATCATTTCACTCTTTACTTCCACAGTATTTGTTTCTTTTCGTCTTCGCACACTTCTTAAGGCCGTGTATAAGATTTTAAGTTTATATCCTTGTAAACTCGTTACTAATGCGATCACGCCAGAGTGAAAGTTTTAAAGCTAGTGATTCAGTTTCTTCCTTCTTCATATTACGATTCATAGATTTTATTCGATTGTATAAAGTTTTTTTAATACGTGTAAGAAACATTCCGTCAGATTTATCTTTTACCTCATCCATAGCCGCCGAGTATTATCCCCCACTGAACTCATCTAAATACTCACGTGTCTCAGTTAGTACTGCTTCAGAGATTTTTAATAGTTCTAATTCGTGGAGAATGTATCTTAAATTGTCAAATACATGAATTACCTCGAGTTTTAGTCTTTGTTTTGAGGGGTTCTTGGCGAATCGCTCCACAATTTCAGCTTGGCGTCTTAGTTCACCTATTTTAAAACCAATGTTAAATGGAATTTCCAAGTTTGACAATTTCAATCCCTTATGTAGTCTTATGGTTTGTTATATGAATAATGTTTCCATCATTTGTGTAGTGTAGTAAATGTTTCTTTCTCGGCTATGTCTAGTGAAAACCGTTCTGAAAGACTTACCCAAATAGGACAGCTAGGAATAATTTGGAAAAAGTATTCTTAACTATCTTTGGAGCTGTTCTTCCTGATTCAGCGACGCGAGCCTGCATTAATGCAGGTCTTACCGCCTCTCCACAGGCGTTTAATGTCTCCGCAGAACTCTCGGCGACAGGAAATACACATGACTTTCCTGATTGATTCGCAACTTTTCTTCTTATAAACCTACTAAGCCCTGTAATCTAAAACAAATTTGCTTGTTTCCCGTT
>DXJL01000206.1 GCA_019057635.1 Candidatus Heimdallarchaeota archaeon | reverse complement strand
CCTGAAGAATTACCGATTTCCAAAGAATCTGAACAAACGAAGGTACCCAAGACAGAAATGGTAGATCAGCCAACAGAGAACATTGCGGGGAGTTTTATTGTTGCTTTAAGCGAATACGGCGATGTATATCTCAGAAGACAGAAAAGTGGTTTTACTGTTGAATATTCCAAGGGACGCATTGATTTTGAGGTCCAAAACGGTGAAATAACTATTTTTTCGACAGAAAGAGTTGCTGAAGATGATGAATCCATAAAATCCGCCCTAGAAAAATCAAAAAGCGGATCCTAGATTCATTATGAATATAAAATCCTGACAGACTCTTATAGATCATCTTAACAACAGATCTTATTCTAAATCAGAAGGGAGAATTTCCCTGCTTCTAGTAGTATAGGTAATAATTTCTTGTGTGAATAAGTCAACTAGATTTCCATTTGTTGTGATTACTCCAACTAATTCTTCTTTTTCTGGATTTATTGGTTCAGGGCAAATCAGAAGTTCTTCTGCATCTCGAATACACCCCCAAAATTCAATACCATCAAGTTGTTTTAAGCGAATATTGGAGGAAGATGTAACTTTTTTTAGAGTGGTTTTAGGTACTTTAAGGAAATCCCCAATAATAGTTACACGAGTCTTAAACGGCAATTTAGAGGCAGCTATTAAAGTTTGTAATTCAGGACGAGGCATAAGTATAGTTAGAGACGATTTTGTCCTTACAGTTAAGTCTCGAAGGAGCAAAATAATAACTGGCTCTCCAATCACAAGATCGGTGTCCAGTAATGAGGGATCTAGTTCACTTAATTCAACAGAACTCATCACGTTTGTTACTTTGCTCAATTTCTGTTTCATTTCCTTGATAGTAAAGATCAAAGCAGAGACTTCGTGTTCAAGTTGTCTCTCTGTCTGCTCAAGAAATTCATCGATTCTCATTTTTGAATCATTCAAGTTGGAAACGAACGTATTGAGCTGTTCATCAGCATAGTTGGAAGTAAAATTCGTTAACCCTGAAAAATATGAACTTAATGATGTATCAAGATCTATTATACTCTTAGAGGCATTATTGAGATTCATTTTTACCTGATTGCTTAATTCACCGATATTTGCAATTTTTTGGACTAGTTCACTCTCTTCGATAACTTTAGTCTTACTTACTTCAAGATTCACTTTGAAATTTTGTTTGAACTCGTTAATAGATTTCAAGATTACCTCTGAAAATATTTTCGTAGAATTTTCTAATTCTGATTTTAGTTCCTGTATTAATTTTCTGAATAAGTTGTCTGAATCAGTTTTTAAAGTCATTATTTGATCATTAAGTCCCTGTTTTATGGTTAACAAAGAATCATTAACTTCTTTACCTAAATTAAGGTTAAATTCGTTTTCTATGTTATTTAATTGCTCTCGAAACAATTTTCTTCTTTCTTCAAACACACTAATTGTTGAGTCAATACCCACATCTGTAGCATGTACAATTTTATCCTCAATTTCAGCCAAATCTTGATTAAGTTTATTTAATAGATCAGCTTTACCCATAGAAGAGGAAATAAGTTGAGAGATAGCTAATTTCTCTTCTTGTACTAATTTAAGTTGATCAATAAACTCTTCTTTTCCTCTAAACATTTTTCGATTTTTTATTTCTGACGTTAGGTCTGAAATCACATTTTCTATGTTGTTTAATTTGAGGGGGATTGATGAGAATAAGGTTTGAAGGTTCTCTTCAATATCATGATAACTAGAACGGAATTCTTGAAATTTGGGTTGAGTAGCCTTCGCATTATTCCTAATTAATTCTAGCTTGTTCTTAGTCTCATACGTAAATTCTTCAATACTTTCACGATTCTTGGCTAGGTTAGAATTAAAATTTTCCATGATACGATGATTTTCGTTCATATGTCGTACAATTTCCTCCCCAAAAGCCTTGTTAATTACATCAGCTTTCTCGACCTGTCCTGCTCGTATTTCCTCAAAACTAGAGGAAATCTGCTGTTGAACATTCTGGAGCTGGTTCTTTATTGTTGGAATATTATTAAATAACTCAGGAAGCTTTTCGATTTCTTCAATATTTTCATCATTGATTTGGTTGTACAATTCCGAGGCTTTTTTAATAATAGTTTGTATCTGATCATTTACAAATTGAATATCCGATTGAATAGCCTCATTAATTGACGTGACAAGATTTCTTTGGTCAGTTGAGATCGTCGAAAAACCTTCAGTTATTGGTTCTAGGTTTTCTGAAAAATCCTGGGTTAAGGATGAAGTATGTTCTTTAAATTTCTCACTTGTTTGATTAAAAATATTTTGAAGGAATTCTGTACTCTTTTCAAAAGCGTCCTTTGATTCTTTCCTGATATTAATGAGAGTTATTGGGTCATAAGATAGAAAAAATGCTTTTAAGAAGGGTTGAAGAGCTATATAGCGTCCAACTTTCCCAGGTATGCGTTTTACCAAGTTACTACCTATGAGTACATTCAAAACCTCTTGGGTTTGGATGAAATCAATGCCAGAGACAAGACTTAACTGTCCTAGAGTCGCCATACCCAATGATAGCAAGTTTATATATACAACACCCTGTTCATCCTCAGATAATCCGAGGATGTCGATAATATCTTTCAACTCAGATGATGAAATTTTCAATCCGACCATAATTATTACCTATCTTACTCAATATCTGTATTTTATGAGAATCATGAACTATAAAGCTTGTAACTGTATTATAATACACATTCGTAGGAGAGTGATCAATAATCTCTATCAGAATCTTAAAAGTGATTCTCAACCTATTTTCTTTTAGATATCATAATGAAGTAAATAGAAAATAAAATCAAAACCTTTTTTATTTTTGTATTCAACTAGAATCGACTATTACAGGGTTATCTTTACTAATAAGTAAAATCAATTAATTGCTCATTCAAATCAAAAATCTCTTCTCTGCTTTTCTATTATTATATAGAAAGAAGTATTCATCTACTCATGGCTATATTTGTCAGATAACGCAGTAAAACCGCGTTCTGGACAGGATGAGTCACATGCCCGCTATTCTGGAAAAAAACGATTCAACTGAAAAATTAATTTTCGAGGGACTACTTGTTACTATAGGGTTGGCATTCTCGCTTGATTCCACGAATTTCAAAAACCACTGGCCTTACCCCCTTCGCTTTTGACTGGTAACTCGTCTAATATAGTTACGAGTGAGTTATTCCAGAAACGCTTATAATTCTCGATCCAAACAATCAGAAATTTATAAATCATTAATTTAGTTAACCAATATAATGCAATTCTACGAAATTCCACTGCTAATTCCATTAATATTGGATATCGAATTCTTTAAAAAAATGGCTATTTATGGCGTAATTATATCTAGTTCTTCATCTCATACCCAATATCTATTCAGATTTAATCTATTGTTTTGCAGATAGGAGCCTGTAAATTGTTATTGATGAAAGTTTGTCTATTAGGCGATGGTGCAGTCGGAAAAACAGCTTTACGTGAACGATATCTTGGGAAACAATTCTCGAGTGGTTATGTGATGACCATTGGCGCAGATTTTGCTGTTAAGAAGACCCAAATCTCTACTGAAGAAGGAAAAAAAAGCGTTAAGTTCCAAATTTGGGATTTGGCTGGACAACCTCGTTTTAATAGTGTTCGAGAATTATATTACAAAGGGTCGCATGGTGGACTTCTAGTCTTTGATATTACTAGACGTGATTCCTTTACGAATCTGTCTTCTTGGATAGAAGAACTCTATCGCAATTCAGGAAGAGGTATAATGCCAATAACCATTTTAGGAAATAAAGTGGATCTTCGTAATGAGGTTGATGATCCTGTCACACCAGAAGACGTCCAAGCTTATATTGAGGAAATTAAGGGTCAGTATGATATAAGATTTAAAGTTCCCTATCTTGAAACTTCAGCAAAAACTGGTGAAAACGTTGACGAATCATTTAATACTCTTGCTCATACGATTCGTAACCACCTAAAGAGATAATTCATAGAAAGAGTGAACACTACTTGGTAACAGTGTTTCGACTTGGTCATCGTATTTTTCGTGATAAACGAGTTACTACTCATTTGGCCTTAGTAGCTCGTGCTTTTGGATCCGCAGGTATTAGAATTGCGGGGGAAACTGATGAAAACATTATCAAATCAGTTTTTAAAGTAGTTTCGGAGTGGGGAGGAGATTTTTCAATTGAATTTCTCCCTTATGAAGATTGGACTCAATTCTTAGAGGACTGGAAACAAAAAAAGGGAAAAATAGTACATCTCACAATGTATGGCGAAAACATACAAGATTTTCAATCTAATGAACAATTTAAAATGTTACAATCTTCTAGAGAAGCATTAAAACAACTTCTAGTAATTGTAGGAGGAGAAAAAGTACCTGCAAAGGTATTTCATTATGCAGATTGGAATATTGCCGTTACAAATCAACCACACTCTGAAGTTGGTTCCTTAGCTATATTTCTTGAGAAATTAATTCCAAACTCGTTGGAAATAAATTTTTCGAATTCTAAGAAAAAAATTAAACCCTCAGTAGAAGGAAAAAAGACCTATTTTGATGAAAGTGAATTGTATGAATAAGAGAAAATTGCAGATTGGAGTTATTGGGGATTCACAAATACGATCAGACTTACAATACAAGATTGCATATGAAATTGGTCAAGAAATTGCCCATTCTGGCTCAATTTTGATATGTGGTGGAAGAGGAGGAGTGATGTTAGCGGCTACAAAAGGAGCATACGATGCCAAAGGTATATCGATTGGAATTCTTCCCGCAGGAGTGGAAGATGAAGAATTATCTCCTTATTTAACTGTGAGAATTCCTACTTTTTTACATTGGGGACGAAATCCTCTCGTTGTCCTCGCATCAGAGGGTGTCATTGCTTGTGGTGGAAATATCGGTACCCTTTCAGAATTAGCATATGCAGCTCTTTACGATCGACCAATAGTTTGTATCACATCAATCCCTGGGTGGAGTCAGGAAATTGGCGAACGGGGATCATTACAAAACCCTCCTGTTTCAGAACAAATTTATCATGCTGAAACGGGAATAGAAGCTGTAAAAAAGATAATTGAAGTAATTTCAACCTCCAAATAATGAGAAAAGTCCTTTATTCCCTTTTGGTTTTAAGAAATCGGATATTCCATCACATAAACCTTTGAGTAATACATCATGTTTAGCATTGACTATATCAGTATATTCAACAATAATTGATGAGTATAAATCATAATTACCTGTTTCAACTGATTTGTAGAGGTGACTCGCTAGTTCAATATACGGAGAGGTATCAGGGAGCGATTTGGCTACTTCTAGATACTTACCACAACCTTCAATTTCATAAGCATTTAACTCAGCTAATGTTAAATATGTTAATACTCGTGGAGAAGAAGCTATTAAGTCATTCCACTCTTTCAGAACATTAAAGCACTTTACATATTCCTGTTTCGAAACAAATAATCCAGCATGATAATAGTACAGATCTGCCAAAACTTTTTTGGAATATTTTCTTTTAGCAACATTTAACATCATTGTTTGAATAAAATCCTCCTGAGCAATTTTCGTTTCCAAAATCATTTTGTTAATAAACTTGGGAATGCACAAAGGTATGTTGTTTTCTCTTAAAATGACCAATAATTCAGGGATAAGATCAAACCAATCAATATTCCCGACTTTCTTTTTGAAAAGAGGAATAGTCCCTAAAATGAATTGGCAATATAAATCTTCAAGTCCTTCTGGAATTAAAATCTCACTAGTCCTTTTAAATATTCTCAAAGCTGTATCAGGATGATCTGATCTAAATACTCGTCTTATCGCTCCTTCAATCAGCTGCATCCCATCGAAAAAATCACCTGAGCTTAATGAATCTAATCCTCTCTCAATCCAATTATCAATCTTCATTTTTATACAATTAAAAACAAAATCTCTACTAAACAAAAAATATATCTAATAAGAAATGTTTGTTGAAAAGAAAGAAATTTATGAAAGAATGTCATAACCTTTAATGACTCATTTATTAAGTGGATTTTAAAAAGTGGTATTGATATCATTTACATATAGAAAATCCGCGAAAATCGCCCAATACTCATGATTTTACACTTGACCCTGTGTGATGATAACCTGTGAGCAACTCTGATGTTATTAAAAAGTTTACAGTAAACGACGATGGAACTCTAACTCCTTGTGATGTGTCTTCCCTTGAAGGACTACAAAATGATGCAGTTTATATTGTTGTAGATGAAGGAGTAAGAAAGATTTTTATCTGGAAGGGGGAAGAGGCCCCAGTGAGAAGAAAATTCATATCGGCCAAGGCTGCACAGCAAATGCGACAAGAACAATATGGAATGGTTTACCGTATTGATAGTCTCGACCCTGGAATAGAGGGGAAGGATTTTCTTGCAATTTTTGGTGAAATATCACCAAAAACTATTTCTTCAGACGCAGATAAGGCTGAATCTCAGGTTGTTTCACGTCCCACAACTGCTCCTTCTCAAACTTCTGTTTCAACTACTCGTACTGCTCCATCTGCCGCACCAAGAGCACGATCTGCTCCGGAACCAACACTTCCAACACGACCTACTCCAACACCCTCAACTGCTCCCACATCCAAGCCAAGTAGTGCACCAACACCTTCTCATGTTTCAAAACCTAGAGTAGTGAAGGAAACAGAAGTTGTTGTTACACGTCAAGTCGAAGCAACGACCTCCACTCCCCTTAGTGTTGTAGCTGAAAAATTAAAAGAATTAACGATTCCTTCACATTTGACAAGAGAAATTGTTATTATTGGAAATACCGTATTTTCGGTCATTAAAGAGCATTTACAGCTCTTTTCTAAGGATGTTGTAAAGTTAGAACCGATGGATGATTTACCTGGGGGCATATTCCCCGCTTCTCATTATGAGGTTCGTCTGTATATTGAAAATGGACAGGTTCTCTTTGTTGATATGTTGAGGGAAAAAACACGTTCCGAACGAGACGAATTTATTGACGATATGCGACAATCACTACAAGATCTTTCAAAAATGGGTTTATGACAGTATTAATAGGAGTTTCATCTTTGACAAATACTAATGAATACTTACTCAAAATTTGTGCAATTGGATCTGGGAGTGTAGGAAAAACATCCCTCATCCGTAGATTTGCAGAGAACAAATTCGAAACCAATTATTTACCAACGCTAGGTGTTGACATTACAACAAAGAAGATTGAGGTTAATAACAGTCAAGTTAAATTAATCTTAGTAGACACTGCTGGACAGGAGTTCTTTGGCAAATTAAGACCGAGCTATTACCGAGGAGCTACAGCTTGCTTGATTATGTTTGCACTTACTGATGAAAAGTCTTTCGAGGCGATTCCGAAATGGTTAACCGAATTTACTAAGTACATCCCACCAACTGTTCCCATTGCTTTAGCTGGAAATAAAAACGATCTCGTTGATGAAAGAGTAGTATCTGAAAAAGATGCCCGAAAAGTTGCTGATGAACTAAATATGTCATATTATGAAACCTCAGCAAAAGAGGGGGGTTCCGAAATTACTGAAATTTTCCATAGCTTAGCAAAACAAGTTATAGAGAAAGATAATATATCTTAATAATTTGAAAAAGCTCTTTTGCATACACACATCCATCCCTATCCATAACAAGGTGTTTACCATGCAGGCACAATCTACCTTTGAAACAATAAAAAGAGATCACCAAGGAATCCCTGTAGTTAAAATTGTATTTTGGGGACCTACTCTAGCAGGGAAAACCACAGCTTTAACAATAACAAAGGTGTTAAAAAGCCTTGAAGATCCAGAAAATGTCTATAAATTCTTAAAATTGGAAGATCCAACAGGACGCACTCTTTTCTTTGATCAGGGTATTTTTGGAATTGGTAGAACGAGTGCAGGTCTCCCTATTTTAAAATATCATTTATTTACTGTGCCTGGTCAGGAACGTCACTCAGGACAGAGGAAAGTTGTCTTAAGAGGAGCCCATGGATTAATTTGTGTTGTTGATTCTGAAAAATCTAGATGGGAGGAAAATAAATTTGCACTTCGAGAAATTAATGACCTTGTTGGAGATAAACTAGCGAGCGGCTCTTTACCATATCATATTATGCTAAACAAAATGGACCTCCCCGTTGAACAACGCATTTCTTCATTTGAAGTGGGAAAATTGTTGAGTGAATCTGGTGCAGTGACCAGTTTAAGAGATGCAGCGGTCAGAATTATTGAAGTTTCATGCCTGAAGGCACGTGACGATTTGAAACTACTCCTTTCCAGTAGTGATCGGAGTAAAATAGTAAATGAAAATGGTAGGTTGAAAAAAGAATATAGACCTACAAGCGTAAATCGCGTGATAAAACCAGTAGAAAGCCTCGTAAGAGAAATCATTATTCACATGATGAAACAACAGCAATAACTGAAAGAATATATTACTAATTTTCATTACGAATTTTTAAATTCCTCATATGAAAATTTTGAGAGAGGAATTCGCTTGATAATTATTGATACTAGTGATCCTGAAATAGTAAGTAAAGCTGCTTTATTAATGAGGAGAGGGGATATTGCTGTATTTCCTACTGATACAGTTTATGGATTAGGAACTATTGCCACAAAACAAAACAACAAAAATGTACAGAAGATCTTTAAAATTAAGAAAAGGTCTTTTGAAAAGCCATTAAGTGTATTAATAACCTTAGATATGATATGTCAATATATAGAGGCTCCTGACAGCGTTATCAATCGTCTTAGAGATATCTGGCCTGCTTCAATTACGTTTATTGTGAATTGGAAAATGTCTGGCCTGAAAGAACTATCTCCATACTTAAACACATCTGGTAACAATACTATTGCATGTCGTGTACCAGCACATGATATTCTACTAAGTATTATACGAAATATAGAGGCTCCAATTGTCGGTACTTCAGCAAATACCTCAGGTCACGAACCAAGTATAAATTTTTCTGAAGTATTTAATGATCTTTCAACAAGAGGCGTAAATTTGTGGATTGATCAAGGTATTTTACCACAAAGATCACCTTCAACTATTATTGATATAACGTCCCCTGATGATCCAATAATCCTACGAAAAGGTGATTTTAAGCTTTCAAATTTTAGATCCTGAAACCTTAATAAGCAAGCTTATAGAATATTCCAATGAATTACCATGGATACACAAATGGGTTCTACCGATCTCCTTGTCGTTCACCAAAATAGAGTAATTTTTAGCTCCGGTAAAGGTCTTTTATCTCGACACTCAAAAATCAGTGCAACAGTTACCCAAGTTCTCACCCTTTTTTCAAAGAAGATTATGGGAGGTGAAAGAATTCACTTTATTAGATTTGCCAATCATCGGATGGTATTTTTATTCCCACAGGTAAGAAGAACTGACGATCTTGTAGCAATTGTGCTGATCCCTATAGAGAAAAGTGCTCGTCAAGTAGTACCTACCATGGGAATTGTATTAAAATTGGTAGAACAATTTCTGGAAGGAAATGTCTTAGATGCTCAAAATAGACAGTTAGATACCTTTTATCAATTATTGACATCTCCTGCAAATTCTATATATGTCATTCCTCGAACACCAGATGGCATGCTTTCTGCTTTGGTATTACTTACAGCTTTTGCTCATGATCTGAGATATGGGGTTGAGAGTGTCGTGTCCAGACTGGTTTTCATCGACCCAAATGACACAAGCGATCTTTTATCCATTATAGATGCTTCCAAGACTTCGCGAGTTCTGTCGTTTACTCCTATACCTGGAGTTGAGGAAAATGATAATATATTGATTTTCGGTTTGGAATCACCTCTCAAACAGTATTTTTCTGCAAATGCAGGAGAGCATGTTTATGACGTCCTTAGCAGAATTTTTGGTGAGAACACCAATACAGCAAAAATGAGAAAATTCATTGATAATGAGGATGCCCGAGAGATAGCTCAATCCATGGCACTGTTTCCCTCAAGTGAGGATAATTATCTCAGAAACAATGTATTACTATCAACAGTAATACAACCTGGAAAAGACATTGTAGTAACAATGTCAGCTCCAGTCATGTATAAGATGCGAGAACTTACTCCTCCATCAATAGAAATAGAAACTACGGAACCTCCCGAACTTCAAGAACTAGTTGTTGGAAGAGATAAGTTACAGACACAATCCTCATCAATTGGTACTCCAGCGATTGAAGAAACCACACCACCACCTATTATTGAACTAGATTCTGAGCCAGATGCAATTCCAACAAAACAACCGATAGTTAAACCTGTTATTAAACGCTCTATCACGATAGAGGCCTTAAGTCCCGGACTTAAAGCCAAACTACAGAAAAACAGAGAGAGCGGTTTACAATACAATTTCGCTGACATTCCAGTAGTTCTAGATACATCACCCATGGCCCTTGAACTCTCACCAACAAGCGTTGTACCTTCTAGTGAATCAAACATTACAGTTAGTTTGTTCCGCAAGCGTGATCGCTTTGAATATCATATCTCTACATATGGACCAAGACTCGAAAGCATAAATGATTCGTTAAAAGACTTAGCAGCAAGGGTTGAAGGAAGCCTAGAAATCAACGAACGTTCAGTGTCTTTAGGGGTTTCTTCTGAAAATGAAAAAATTGCTTTACGGGGAATATTATGGCTAAGCATCGTAGAATATCTTACTCAAGTAGAACTGAATATTAAAACACTATCTTCAAGATTTAACATACCAAGAGAAGGAGCCATTTTGGTAATTCCTCCCAATCGTGATTTTATTAAGGAAAAAATTCCGTCAAAATTTAAGACTTTCATTTATGAAAAAGAAATTCGTGAGCAAATTGAAACAGAAGCTTTGTGGACTCTGGGTAAAACGTTAGATGCAATACTATCAATGATTATGCAACCATTATATCAGGGAGAAGGAGTTGTGTTTGTTGCATCAGAATCAAATCAAGAAATGGAGGAAATTGCTTTATTCTTGTTACTTATATCGGAAACTTGTGGAATTGGTTTTTCACGATGGTAAAACAAGACTAGAGGATCTTTTCAATAAAGACTGCTAATGTATCGGTCAGCAGAGGCCTTCCCGTTGCGATGAAGCTGATTACCGTCCGGCTTAGCAGAAAAGCTTTGCGCTGATAACTTTATTGATGTTCCGGTTCAATTATTTTACTATCGATAAGGAAAATGAGCGAATCTTAAAATTATTCCAGTAATAACAGACTAAAAAATGAACTTACGAAAATTGAAGGAGAAAAATCAGAATCAGGATTTATGTTTGTTAGGAAAGATAAAAAAGAGAAGACTTGGACAAAGATCATAATACGATTGATTTTCAATTTCGTTGAATTTCCTTTACTAATTTCTCCCTTTATGTAAATATCACCCCTATTTAAAAAAAGATGTGAGATGTGAAACAATGAAGAATTGGCTTATTACTAAAAAAACAAAAAGAGGAATTAGTCCTGTAATTGCCACTGTTCTTTTAATTGGACTTGTAGTAGTTGCTGGATTAGGAGTTGCCTTAGTGATGTTTGGTACCATTAATGCTCCTGATCCTTTAGGTGTTGAAGTTATAGCCGTCTCTTCTTTTGAAACCACTGATAGTGATATCAAAGTTGATAGATTTGATATAACTTTACAGAATACCGAAAGAACAAACGTTGAAATATCTGCTGATGCATTTTCGCTTTTTTATTTCAATAGAACCCCAATTCTAGGTTGGTATATGGATCAATCGAAAATTCTCTTGCCAGGTTTAGCCATTGAAACAATTCCTCTTACATGCGATAACACGATCGATCAGAATGAATTAATTCCTGGGAATGACACAATTTTTATTGAAGTTACTGTGTTTCCGCAAGGAAAAACTAGCTCTAGATCCGCAAAAACATTCAGCTCTGATGTGTTAACCATTGGAGACACCTATGGGCCAACTACTCTGGTTTCATTAAATCCATCACAAGTTTTTAGTCAGGAAGGACTAACGATGAACTTTTCTTTGAGTAATAATGGAAGTATGGATATGAATTTGCGGTTAGATTTTTCTGTAGCTTCCTCAAGCGGATTATTCTTCATAATGAATAGTATCAACAGTAGTTCACATATCTTTACGTTGGAAGGGTTCGAATCAATCACTTTTCAGGGGGATCTTTTCCAATTGAATTCATCCGAATTGACTGATCCTGGAGAACCTTATTTGATTTTTGTTACATTGTCTGATAATGATAATGGAAGCATTTTAGCAATAGAAAGCCTATCGGTAACTTATGAACCACTGTAGTTATCATCTAGGTCTTTTAAGTTCCAAATATGCTTTAATTATCTCGAAGTGCCCTTCCTCCCTGAATTCGTTCCAATGTACTTTGGCTTTATCCACAATAATACGGGAGGGAAAGAATGGAGCATTCAATACAAATGATTCATATTCTCCTCCTTCTCCTGTCGTTGCTAATTCTGAAACCGTATTTGAGGCCCTAAGCATATTTAATTTCTTAGGCGTTAGCTTCTTACCTAAGAGGTCTTTCCCGAAACCCATTGCAGAAACAGAAACAAGAATAATATGGAAATGGTTTGTTAGCAGTTCATCCATAAGAGTTCTAGGTGTAAGACGCCAAAGTGGATTAAAACACTTCACATTAGCTTGCAAAGCCGCATAATTGAACTTGTACCTTTGAAATTCTGATCTAATACCTCCAGTAATTATGGCTTCTGCCTCAGAATCAATGAATATTTGCTTTAACATTGATGTTTCTTCATTCACACTAGAGAAAGCAGTTTTTACTGTAAGGAGTGGTAAACCCAACATTTCTGCAATTAAGGATACGTACTGGGTGTTCGGGATGTGAAAAAGAAAGCTATCAGAGGTTCTAGCTTGAATATTTATAAGCGAAATAACCTCAAATTGGTGAAGGGCGCACCATAATGCAAAAACTGAGTCTTTCCCTCCTGATATTAAACATGAAACTTTCAATTTAAATCCTCGAGCTTAGAAATTGGTATTTCTTTGGTATTTTCGTAAAAATTCTCTAAATAAAAAGTTTATCATCCTTTCTCCTCCAATGATAACAAAAACATGGTCAAATTTGTCCGACAAACTCATATTCTCATTTTCACCTCACTCTCTGTCTGAAAACCTTAAAAGGACTCCTCCCCTAAATTCCTCAAGAATTGGAGGTGATGAACAGAATAGAGCTCAAGACTCCTGGAGTACCTTCCTCGTAACTACGTTAGACGAGTTACCCGTCAAAGGCGAGGGGGGTAAGGCCAGTGGTTTCAGAAATTCGAGGAATCAAGAGAGAACGCCAACCCCATAGAAACAAGTAGTCCCTCGAAAACAAATTCACCATTTGAATTGGTTTTTTCCGGATAGCGGATGTGTGACTCATCCTGTCCAGAACGCGGTTTTACTGCGTTGTCTGACAAATTTAGTCATGCTTCAATTGATATTTCTCGTGAATGTTAGAAAACAAATCAATCGAAAATTTATATCATAATAAATTCAGAAGCCCTTTTTGAATTTTAAAGCACTAATCAGCTTCATAAAGGTGAAAAACTTGGCGTATTTTCCTCCTAAATTACTAGAAAAAAAATTACTGCAATTTCTCCAAGAAGATCTTGAATTTGGGGATGTTACCACTGATATAACACCAGATAGAATTGTCCAAGCCAATCTTATTGCAAAAGAACAAGGATATGTTTGTGGCCTTGAATTCGCGCTTATTCTGCTAGAAGCCGTCGGTTTAGAAGTAAAAACAATTAAACATGACGGAGATCAGGTAGTTCAGAATGATATCGTTCTTACTATTGGAGGAAGTAGTAAAATGATACTCATGGTTGAACGGACAATATTAAATATCATTATGCGATTATCGGGTATTACTACACAAACTAAACGACTAGTAAACATGGTCGCAACCTCTGATGCGTCCTTAAGAATTGCATCAACTCGTAAAACGACTCCTGGCTTCAGATATTTCGAAAAATATGCAGTTAAAGTTGGTGGCGGCGACACACATCGTTGGAGTCTCTCTGATGAAATTTTAATAAAAGAAAACCACTTAGCGATATTTGAGGGAGAATCAATTGCAAAAATTCTTACAAAATATCAACAGCTATCATCATTCAGTAAAAAAATTGATATCGAAGTAGAAACACTTGAAGAATTTAAAAATGTGCTAAATTTACACCCTGATGTGATTATGCTTGATAATTTTACTCCAGAAAAAATTCAACAAGCAATTTCCTTTATGAATGATCGGATTACTGAGAGGAAACCCCTTATTGAAATCAGTGGAGGAATAAAAACAGAAAATATCGAGAAATACTTGATAAAAGGAATAGATATAATTTCAATTGGTGCTTTGACTCATTCAGTAAGATCTTTAGATTTCTCGTTAAAAATTCAAACATAAGTTTTTTGCTAAAGACGGTGCATACAATGGTTGAAAATTCATTATTTAAAATCCTTCGAGGAATTCTTGTGGCCGTTATATCATCCATGATTATTGGATTTATGGTCATAATTCTTGGACCACTAGTTCCATTTATACCATTTGATGGTGTTTTTCTTTTAATTATTTTGCTTATTATTTTCATTTTCACTCTTGTTACTTATTTCTTTTTACCTCCCGAAATAAAAGAGGAAGAGGATACAAAATCCCCGGTTATATCAACAAATCTTGAGCAATAATTGAGATGTTTATGATGGAAGTTTCCAATTTTCTTTCTAAAAGTGCAAAAATACACTCACCATACGTATCAAATGCTAGTTTTATTTATGGTGCGTCAATAATAGGTGAAAATTCAATAATTGATCCATCGGTCATCATTGGTTATCCTATTCGTTCGAAAACTAAAGAAATTATGTCAAAAAAGGAAAGCATATCTAATTTAGACATGCATTATGATAAAAAATCATCTGGCACGATTCTTGGAAAAAAAAATCATATTAGAGCTTTTACAACGATTTATGAGGGAACAGAATTAGCAGACCATGTCGAAACTGGTACAAATGTGGTGATTCGTGAGAAGTGCAAAATTGGATTGGGGAGCATCATTGGTAGTGGGACAATTATAGATGGAAATGTTGTCGTAGGGAAGAACGCACGAATTCAATCAAACAATTTTATTCCGCCTAAAGTAAGATTAGGAGATGAAGTTTTTCTAGGTCCGGGAGTTCGCTTTACAAATGATCTATACCCAGTGAGTAGTCGATTAATTGAAACACACGTAAAAGATGGTGCAGTTATTGGTATCGCAGCAGTTATTCTTCCTGGAATTGTCATTGGTGAGAATTCGGTTATAACAGCAGGATCAATCGTTACAAAAAACGTTCCTAAAGAAGCTGTGATGATGGGCTCACCTGCAAGGCAGGTAATGACGCGTATTGAATATGACAGGAAAAAAAATGTGTACGAGCAATGAACTCGAAAAAAGCTTGAAATTTTTCTTTATTTTGCTAAACAATTACAGGGAGATTTCATACACTTAGGACATTTATCGGGATATTTACTCCACGCAGCGGTTTCGAGGTCAATTTTAAATAGATTACATACTGAACAAAGCCACGCGAATATGTCGGCAACTTCTTCATTCATTGTTGAGGTGTCTTCTTTGAGATATGCGTTTATTAGCTCACCTTGTTCTGTTTGTAGCCATAATAAACTTTTTTCTATTCCCCGTTGTTGGTCACGATCAAGATAGAGCTCTTTCATCAACTGTTGGAAATCTTTAATCGTTTTATTTGTCATGGCTGTGAATTCCTTATGAAATCTGAATCTCTTTGTTATCTCCGACATTTAAATCGTGTAATTCTCCTTCCACTGATACCTCATTCCCGATAATAGAATTTTTAATATTCACATTTTTTATAACTGACCCCGAGCCAATTATGGAAGAGGATATTATTCCCCTTGTAACTGTAGTCTCTTGGGCAATACTTACATTTGGTCCAATTATCGAATTGCTGATGGAACAACCAGCTTCAATAACTACAGGATGAATAATACTGCTGTTGATAATTTCACTTTTTATTTCAGATATTTGTAGAGAGGATAGGACAAATCGATTTCCTTCTAATAATGATTCTTTATTCCCACAATCGAACCATTCCCCAGAATCAATCACTCCTAAGGTGAATCCCTTTTCTATCATCTTTTGTAAAGCATCAGTCAATTGTATTTCTCCTCCGGCTCCAGTAGAATTAGTTTCAACGATATCTTTCAAATTATCCTCAAGAGCTTTTGTATTTCGGATTATGTATACTCCTGTAATTGCTTTATTAGAGATAAGATCTTGAGGTTTTTCGATCATAGATTTAATAATGGATGAATGCGAGTCAGTAACAACAACACCATATGAGTGGGGATTGGAAACCTCTCTAACGGTTAATAACCCATCCCAAGTATTACATTTATCATACTCCTGCAACATAGAAATATATGAGTTCTCATAGAGAGAATCACCTAACGTGATTATTGTCGGTTCTCCGTCCAGATATTTTGATGCTAAGTAAATTGCATGTCCAAGTCCCCTTCTTTCTCTTTGTTCAATAAAGGTTAAATTACATTTGTCTGAATAATCTGTAAGAAGAAAATTTTTCAATTTTTCTTTCTCAAAACCTACAATGATTATGATGTCCGAAATATTGGCTTCCAGTATCTTATCTACAATATGGGCAATTATAGGTTTGTTACCTAACGTTAATAATGCTTTTGGTTTATTTAGAGTATGTGGTTGGAGTCGAATTCCTTTACCTGCTGCAGGTATGATACATTTCACGGTTAGAGCCTCTTTTGTTCTATTTCAAACATATTGATGAAACAGATTCGTACAAAACAGCTAGTTAAAATCTTTTAATCAATTCTTCTCTCTGGAAGAATGGACATATTAGAGCATTAAAAAGTGTTAGATTATGCTATCCGCCGTAATTATTCCTACTACAGTATTTGCATTCCTGATTTCAGCAGTAATAACGAGATTTCTTGTACCTTGGGTAAAAGATGTTTCTCTCAAACGAGGTATAACAACTGTTGATGCACACAAAAAAAATACTCCCATAATTGCAGAAGCTGGAGGTTTAGCGCCTCTGATAGCATTTATTATCACAATTTTACTTCTTATCTTCGGGTGGGCGTATATGACTGAGCTACAGGTTTACCCTTTTACTGAAGCAACGGAGGAGCAGTCATTTGTGCCCCTACTTGCTGGGTTGATGAGTGTAGTAATCGCTGGTTTAATTGGTTTTCTTGATGACGTATTCAAAATAAAATGGAAAGATAAAATTCTATTAGGATTCTTACCAGCCTTACCTTTAATGGCGTTGAAAGTAGGAAATAGTAGTATCAATTTGGGCATATTAGGAAACATTGATTTGACACTTGGTGGTTTGAACTTATACAGCTTAATTATTATTCCACTGGCCATTAATTTTGCCTTTAACTCCTTCAATATGTTGGCAGGTTTTAATGGACTCGAGGTCGGAAATGGGGTTATATCCTTGGTTGCCATTTTAATTATTTCTTTTCTTGTTGATGATCCAGTAGTTGCAATGTTTACCTCGGCATTATTAGGAGGATTTATTGTGTTACTTTTGTTCAATTGGTATCCTGCAAAAATCTTAATAGGAGATACAGGTACCTTAACATTAGGAACAGGAATAATAGTGGCACTGATCATCGGAAATATGGATCGACTAGCAATTGGTGCATTCGGTCTCCATTTCATCAATTTTGCATTATTCATCTTATACCTAAAAACTCAACAAACAAAAAAGATTGCTACAATAGATGAAGATAATAATATTGTAGCACCTTGTCCTTACACGGCATATTGGATCCTTCCTTACTACTTTAAACTTACTGAAAAAAGGAATGTACAACTATTATTACTGGTACATACTCTTCTGTTAATTATGGCATTACTACTCTCACTTGCAGTGTTTTCACGCTAAGATTGATCGGGAATCTATCAAATGGCTCAAAATTTAACCGATAAATTGAATCAAGCTCTTGAAGCAATTGTGGTCGCTCTCGTGAATGATCTTGGGTTAAAGCATTCCAAGCTAGAAAGTTTAAAGAGGAAAATGGCAAAGGAATACAATTTAGATAGATTCGTTCGAAATTCAGAAATTATAGAATTTGTTGAATCGACAGATATTTTGACTAATTCCGATAAAGAATCTTTACGAATTTTTCTGCGAGTTCGTAAAGTTAGAACTATAAGTGGTATTGCTGTTGTAGCTCTAATGACAAAACCGTCACCTTGCCCGGGTAAATGTATCTACTGTCCTGATGTTCCAGGAGCCCCTAAATCTTACACTGGAAGAGAACCAGCGGCAATGCGCGGTATTCAAAATGATTTCGATCCAAAAAAGCAAGTTAATGCTAGATTAAATCAGCTTAGAGCCATTGGACATCCACTTGATAAAGTTCACTTAGTAATTATGGGAGGTACCTTCTTAGCTAACCCAGAAGAATATCAAGAGAATTACATAAGAGAATCTCTTGATGGAATAACTGGCGAATCATCCTCATCATTACAGATGGCTAAGGATTATTCTGACCGAAGTCTCAGACGTAATGTCGGGATAACCTTCGAAACTCGCCCTGATTATTGCAAGAAAACTCATGTAAATAGAATTCTAGAACTAGGGGGAACGTGGGTCGAGATCGGAGTACAAACATTATCGGATGACGTCTTAAAACACGTGCAACGTCATCATACAATTCAAGATGTAGAAAGAGCAATTCGCTTTGCTCGGGACGGAGGTCTAAAAATCACTTTACATCTAATGCCTAACCTATTCCAGACTCCTGAAGAAGACGTACAGATGTTTAAAACTATGTACACAGATCCTCGCTATGTTCCAGATGCTGTAAAAATCTACCCCACATTAGTACTTCAAAATACTCCATTGTTCAATTTATGGCAGAAAAAAGAATACGTACCATACAATTCAGACAAAGTGGTTGAGGTTATATCCAAAATTAAAGAAATCACACCAGAATTTGTTCGTATCCAACGAGTACAAAGAGATATCCCTGCTTATTTAATCACGGATGGAGTGCGTTATGGGAATCTCAGAGAACTAGCAGATAAACATCTTAGAAACAAGGGAGGGGTATGTTCCTGTATCCGATGTAGAGAAGTTGGACATCAGATTCTTCGGAAGGATCAGTCATGGTCAGAAAAGGAAAGAAAGTTACACACATATGAATATCCAGCGTCTGGTGGTATAGAACATTTCATATCCTTTGATACTGAAGATAAAAAGACTTTATTTGGATTTTTACGAGTTAGGGAACCATCAAGTGCATCTTATCGGCCTGAAATTAAAGATCAATCTGCAGTGATTATCCGAGAGCTTCATGTTTATGGTCAATTAGTAGGAATTGGTCAAGAACCAAAAAAGCTAGAGTGGCAACATCGGGGACTTGGGGCAAAGCTAATTGCAAAAGCAGAAGAAATCGCACGTGATCGAGATTATCGAAAAATCCTAGTAACATCCGGTCTTGGTGTACGTGATTATTATCGTAAATTAGGGTTTAGCCAGATTGGACCTTATATGCGAAAACCCTTATAAGGCAAAAAAGCTGAAATTTAAAGAAATGGAAGGATATCAAAGTTTTAGATTATTCTAATTTTGATAACATATCCCATTCATACTGTAAATCGTCAGTAAGCAACTTTGTCTGCTCTGATGTCATACTTTTGAATCGTCCTTGTTTTTCAAGGTATTTTTCAATTGATAGACGGTTTATGGGATCCTTATAGCGTATTCCGCGTTTGCTAAAGGTGAGCTTTCCTTCTTCAATTTCAAACAAAGGAAAATAACCAGTTTTTACGGACAATTCTCCTAATTCAGGGGTGATTGCAGGATCAGAGTTCCAACCAGTAGGACAAGGTGCATCAATCAGAATGAATCTATACCCCTCAATCATTGAGGCTTTTTTGACTTTCGTGTACAAGTCTCGAAGATAACCTATTGATGCAGTAGCAATATATGGAATATCGTGTGCAGCCATAATTCGAGCTATGCTTTTCCGCTTTTCTCGTTTGCCTCTGGGAGTTGTAGTTGTAACTGCACCCCGTGGAGTCGCTCCACTTCGTTGAGCTCCTGTATTCGAATAAAAATTATTATCATAACAGAAATGTATTATATTCTCATTTCTCTCCGCCGCCCCAGACCAAGTTGATAATCCTATATCATAAGTACCTCCATCTCCAGACCATACTACCGTTGTTGTGTCCTCTCCTCGCATCTTTTTTGCCCGAGCTATTCCCGAAGCTGCACTTGCATGAGCAGCAAAAGCGATATTCAGCGTAGGTACATTATAAGCAACATTTGGATGCAAACTCTGTATTACAGAGGAACAACAGGCAGGTATAACAACAATAGGACGATTTAATGCGGATATAGATGTTTTATAAGCAATAGATAATCCACATCCTGCGCAGGCAAAATTTCCACGTAATAATACTTCAGGACGATCCATCATTTCTGGGATTTTAACATTCATGTCTCTATTCCTCCTTGAGTATATTTTCTACCTCAACGGCGATGTCAGCATATGTAACATCCATTCCTCCTAGCCCCATGATTTTTTGATAGAATAAGACATCTACTTTATGTGCAAATAATTCAGCTTGGATTTCAATTGCTAATTGTCCAGCATTTCCGAAAGAAACAGCACGATCAATGACGAGTAGTCTTGGAACTCTCTTTATGAGAGAAATTAACTCCTTTCTTGGGAAGGGACGGAAGACTCGAAGTCGAAAAACAACCGTTTTGATATTTTTTTCAGATAAAAATTCTACTGTTTGTTCTGCTTCTTCTCCTAAAGTACCTAATGCCATAATCGCACATTCTGCTTCTTCAATGTTACCTGTTACTTCTATCAGATAATCTCCAAGCCTTCCTATTTTATCAGTATACTCCTTGAGAATCTGAGGTATGAGAACGCGTGCATTGTTAAAACCATCAATTAGGGACATTCGTTGTTCCCAGATTCCTTCTGAGTCAGTTAATGAACCATGAGCAAAAGGGTTATCGGGATCTAGCATAGCTAACGGTTCAAAAGGAGGAAGAAAAGCATCGACTATTGCTTGGGATGGGATTTCTACTTGTGCTGAAGTATGACTTAAGATAAAGCCATCTAAACATACCATAACGGGCATCCAGATTTTATGATGCTCTGCAATTTTAAATGCACAAATCGTAAGATCTAAAACTTCTTGATTATTTTTAGCGTAGAATTGTATCCACCCCGCATCTCGAAAGGCCATTGCATCTTGATGATCTGGCCAAATGTTCCAAGGATTTAGAGAACGATTGACTACTGGCATGACAACAGGTATTCTTGTCATTCCAGCCCACCAGACTAATTCTCCCATATACAGAAGACCATGTGAACTAGTGGCTGTAAATGTCCGTGTCCCAGCCAGCGATGCACCAATTACGGCACCCATAGCACTGTGTTCACTTTCCACGTTGATATATTCTGTATCCATCTCTCCACGGGCAACCATTCCTGATAATGTCTCTACAATTTTTGTCTGTGGAGTAATAGGATATGCTGCTATAACTTGGGGCCGTGAGAGTTTTGCAGCTGTCGCTACAGCTTCAGCACCCGTCATTAGCTTTGTTTGGGGTTTTTCTAGTGATTGTACCATCTCTTTCACTTCTACTCGGGAATCATTTCCAAGGCTTTCTGCTTCTTCCTTCCTGGACAAACATGAACACAAATACCACAGCCCTTGCAATAGATATAATCTATATAAGGGTATTCTCCATGAGCATCAACACGGATAGTGCCCTCTGGACATGATAACCAGCATTTATAACACTTAATACAGTTTTCTTCAATAAATTTCGGTCTATATGTTCTCCAATCCCCTGTTTCACCTGCAGAACCAAGTGTAGGTCTTCCAAGGGGTAGAACTGGATCTTTAAGTTCTATATCTTCATTCATCATAAACACCCTTCATTCCTTGAATTCAAATTGTGAATAAGCAAGTTCAATTGATCGAATGTTTGCATCGGTCAATGCTCCTTCCCCAAACTGATGTTTTACTGCTTCTTTTAAGGAATCTAAGCTAACTAAACTAGTAGCTTTCACCCAAGCTCCCAACATTATTGTACTAACCATTTCAGTTCCGGATTTTATCAGACCACATTCACGCGCAATTTTCACGGCATCAACTTTTCCTATCTTTAGCTTTTCATCGCTTTTCAGGGATTCAGGGAAGCTTTGAGAATTGACTATAATTAAGGTATCAGGTGAGAGCTTTTTCAAAGGTATGGTTTGAACTAACGAAGGTTCTAATACAATCCAACTATGAGTATTCTCAGTTATAACAGGGGCATGAGTTTTCACATGTTCATCAGAAATTCTCACATCTGCATATATTGGAGCTCCCTTTCTCTCAGCTCCATATTTCGGTATAGCTTGTACAAATTTCCCATCAAGATGGCCTGCATAGGCTAACATTTTAGCACCAGTAACACCACCCTGACCTCCTCGTGATACAATCCGAATTTCCGTCATCATTTCAGAATTCCTCGTAAAGAAGTTTTTTATGATTTTTATGACAATAAATCTGAATGTTTTTTAAAAGATAGCGATAGACACCAGATGTCTTCAGTTCAGTTGTATTCTTACTTTTTTTAATTTGTTTTCCCCAAAATTGTTAGCAAAACACATCCTTTCACTAGTTTGAACATTTCATCCAAAGCTGATAAGCAACCACATAAAAATGCATTTTGCAGGAAAGGTGTCGTTACACAAGGCAAAATCCATATGGGGAATTATTCGAAACTATTCGTGAAAAGAGATAAAATTCGTAGGAGTGTCAACGTATGATGCCGTGAAATCATCATGGGCCGGTGGCACAGCCTGGTAGTTGCGCCTGGTTGGCAATCAGGAGGTCACGGGTTCAAATCCCGTCCGGTCCACTCTGCTGTTCTTTATTCACTAGCATTACTTCTTTTATACTGCCATTTATTTTGTTAGATCACTTAATTTCATCAATAGAAGGATCATCTTCCTTTTTCTCTAAAAGAAATTGAACGCACTCAATTTTAAACACCGATATAGAGGTTTTAAAAACCTCGATCAGGAAGTACTAATTAAACCATTAGAAGGATCATAAAATGTCACAAACAACTTATTGTGTGAATTGCGGGAAAGAAATCAGTGAAACGGCCCGATTTTGCCGCTTTTGTGGAAGTCCTATTCGAAGAGGACAAGATGAATCAACTACTCCTCCAGTAGCAAGACGTGTGGAAAATGTTTACACACCCTCTCCTGAACCCATTCGCTCCGTACATGAAGATGTAATTGAAAAAATCCCCAGTTCTGTTGTAGATTCTTTGTACGCTAGAAAAAGAAAGAAACAAATCAATAACGAAATGAAATCTCTCTTGAAAGATGTTGATGAACTTGGGAAAAAGCTTGAGATCGGGTTAATTGATGATGCACAATCAACTAATCAGACAGCGAAGCTTCAAGAAAAAATAAATTCCCTACAAAAGGAGAAAGATACCCTTAAACCGGAATTTTTGGAAATAGAAACGCTCCTAGAAGCAGAGAAAAAATGGCTCGTGCGTTTAGAAAAAATTGAAGATAAAAATAGAGCTGGGGATGTGTCGAGAGCAGTTTATGATTCCTTAAAAGATGAATATTCATCCGAATTAGCTACCACACAGCGCAAAAAAGCCACGGAAGAAAGAAAAGTTAGACGTTGGCTTGTTGACCTTCAAAAAGAAACTAGGGTTTTAGAGACAAAGGTTGAAAGTTTAAAAGTTCGCTCTGAAATTGAAGGGCAGACGCTATCAGAAGCTAATCAAAAAATAATGGATCTGAGCAATCAACGAGTAAGAAAAGCCACAGCTGCAGAAGTGTTAATTGAAATTTTGGAGACTCTCTAATCAAGTGTTTGGAGAAGATTCTGCTTCTCTTCATTGATTGATTCAATTAATTGCTGAATCTCCAATTTAAGCTTTGGAATCTTCTCTTTAGATTCAGCTAGAGAATTTTTTGTATTTTTAAGATCATTGATAAGATTAGATGCCTCATTAAAAGATGATTTTTTTTGTAATTCTTTATCAATTTCTTCCAGTTCTTTTTCAAGCGTTCTTAGATCAGCAAATTTGGTCAATACATCTTTATTTGTGATATAAGCTCTTAATTCATCTGGAAATTTGAAAGGGAACCAATTTTTCCCTTGTAGTAATTCTATTCCATGTGATTCGATTATAAAAACGACTTCTTTCCATAATGCTTCATCTAAACCTTCATATTTAGTAGGTTCAAGAATTAATTTTAGATATTGATCTCTTTGCTCTATTCGTTGTTTTTCTCGTCGTTCGATCATTTTTATATATCGCTCAAGTGAGATTGTCAGAATCTTGAGAAAAAGAGAAAGTTCTGAATCTGTTAGAAGCGCCTCTTTTTTATCTGTCCTCTCGTAAACTCCCAGTGCTTTCTTCTGAATCTGTATGATTTTCTCATATTTGGGGATTTGGGGAGTAATTTCATTTATCTTGGTCCTAAAAGTCTCTTGAGAATTGATTATTTTCTCTTTTTCATTCTTTAACATTCTTAATTGGTCAAATTTTTGAGTAATGGAGGTAACGAGACGAGTTTGAATATCAAAAAACTTATACCCTACAGAGTTCTCCAGAATAAACAAGGATTGTTTTTCCTCGATATCAGATTTGAGATTTTGGAACTCTCCATCGACAACCATCTGAATATATTGTTTTTTAATATCTCGTACATATTTTTCATCCTTTTGACTCTTTACAGGAGGATTAGAGCTTTTTTTCAATTCTAATTCAATTTTTTTCAGATCAAATCCCATAAACTCTAGTTCTTTACGATAACCTCTTCGAGAACGAGATTTTACTGAAGTAAAGGCTTGAAACTGACTTAAGTCCTCAAAGATTTTTTGGAAGACTACCCCATACTTGTAGATAATGGTGGTTGAGTGTGGAATAATCTCACGGCTTTCTTCAGCTCGATTGACAATAGTTTTCGCTTTTTCAATTAGATTTTGTGTACCATCACTTAAACGATAACCTTTTTTCCCACTATTCACACGCATATATTCCTGAGGGAAATATTTTCTCGCAAGGGCATTGAATTGGTTCAGCACATAAGTTTTAGAATCAAATCGAGAGGCCATTCGCTGCAAGTCCTTAGTTAAATTATTGAAAGAGAAAAATATTCAATGTGGAGATTGGATTATCAGAATAATCAACAACCATTTGTTAATATGTATGAGAAAGCTCGTTAAAAACTAATTAAAGAAGTTATTCCTCTTCACTGGGAGTAAATAACTGCCAATCACTCATCTTAAAATTTAATATCATATCTTCTCCATTTGGACATTCCACACGCAGGACTAGTTGTTTTTTGCTTTTTAACACAACTTCAGGATGGAGACATCCTTCTCGTAACTTCTCTAATAAAAAATGTACATAAGAATCAGAGATAGCGGTTAAGGATCCATTTTGTAAATTTTCTGCGACCTGTCCGGGAAAAATTTGGACTGTTCGTCCACTTCGTTTTGTTTCAATTAAACCAACATCTTCTAGGCGGGTCAGGTGATAACGAACGGTATCATGATGTACTGAAGGTTTGATCCCTTGGGCTATTTGACTCTGAAATGATCCAGGATGATTTAGAACATAAGTGAAAATCTTACTGGCAGTAGGAGGACGAAGAATCGTATAAATTCTTTCGGCTTCAGCTGATCGAAGGCCCGCAGGATAATAAATTCGTTTACCTGCATATTTGATAGATTTAATCAATGAATCTTCCTCAAGACGCTTTAAATGCCAATTAAGAGTCCCTTGAGGCAGTTCAAGGAATTTTGCTAAATCAAAAAAATATGATCCTGGGTTTTCAGCTAAGATGGAGTAAATTTTCCGGCGTACGGGATGTAACAACAAACTAAGGCTCTCGGTCTCATCCGTACTAAATGCCATATAGAAATCATACCCTAAGTAGATTATATGTATGATTAATATGCAGAGAAGATATATATTTAATTAATGTTCTTCACAGGAATTTCTACTTCATCGAGTGTAATTAGTTACTTCTGAAATTTATTTTCGATAGATAATTTTTCTTCATTTTCATTTTTGATCCGACACACTTAAAATTTTAGGTCCTCTTAGTTACATTATGAGCGTTACCTCCAAAACTTGTGATCGTATAGCAATTCTAGTCCATGGTTTTGCTGGAAAAAGAGGTTTTATGGATGAAATCGAGAAATGTCTAACAAGTTCCTCTTTTACTAATATATATGACGATATAGTAAACGTATCTTATTATAACTCAAAATATGGATTGGATTTCAGTCGTCCTTATGATTTGAAAACTCCAATCTACGATCCAGGAACGGAGCAGACGTTATCCAATCATTTCCTTAATTTAATAAATTCATCAATTCAGGATCACCCACCTCCAGTTTGTATCGATATTTTTGCCCATTCAATGGGGGGTTTGGTCACACGAGCAATGATCAAATATCTGGCTCCCTTTAGAGACAGGAAATACAAGTTTTCCAGAATATTCTTGCTGGGGACGCCGAATCATGGAACAAGGCTTGCACAACGGATAATCAATATTCCAACAGACTTTCTTTTGACAGGATTGAATTTAGCTCTGGAATTACCCAGAGGTGGAGTGAGTATGAGTGATTGGCAGATTCTAAAATCTCAGTTTATCCAAATGGTACCTACGTCTAAATTTCTAGTTAACCTCAATAAAAATTTAACAGAAGAAGAGAAATCTATAAAATGGTTCACAGTGAGAGGATTAAATTCCTCTGGACTATTAGAGTCTGTTTGGCAACCTCTTCTTTTTAGAAAATTCTGGATAAACCGAAAATTCCCATATATACATATAGGAATGATCCCCAATGATGGAGTTGTAGATGCTTCAAGCGTACCATTAAAGCATGCTACAAATCTGACTGTTCCAAGTGCTACACATATGGATCTACTTAAGTGGAACTCAAAAAAATCTGGAAAACTAGTTCGAGAGCTGTTAACACCATTTATTCTATCCATTTCTTGAGAGCCTAATGGAAACGTGCAACTATTTCGTTTCGAAAAATCATGATATTTTTAAGCAAAAGCTCTGTACTATGGGTAGTAATTATTATCTTAAACTGCATTCGATAATCTAGCGAATAGAGGAAAAATTCGGGCTTATAACCAAATACTCCTGTATATATGACACAGACCTCTTGAATTTTCTCTTTTGTCGATTTTAAATCTCCCAATGGAGCACCCCAAATAAATGTATAGCGTACCACTTCTTCTTCAATCAACTGCATCGCAAAGGATCGGATACTTCGCATCTTGGACTTTTTAGCATGTAAAGCTTGAGCCTCTGTATTCCCAATTCGACGCTCTACTTTTTGTTTATAGAGTGTAATATTAGAATTCATGAAGTTTTTGTTTGGGATATAATGAAAAATATTGTTTATTGTTCTAATTTTGGTATAGTTTAATGAAATTTCTACAACCTGGCCACGTACTTCATTACCAATTGCAATAAAGTCATCAACCCTAAAAGGCCTTATGAAAATTATATAGACACCTACAAAGAGATTACTGAGCATTTGAGTAGAACCAAATGAAACTATTGCACCTAAAAACGCTGAAACCCCGATGATTCCCTCTACTGAAAGACCATAGATGGCCATTATTGAAAAAAGGATTGATAATGCCGTGATAAGTTTGGAAAATATTTTAAATAGATTTATTATGTCTAAGGGAACTCTACTAATTTTACGAAGTTGAAATGAAAGAAAAAACTGAATAATCCAGTTTATTATGAGAAGAGCTATTACTATTAAAATAAAAAAAAGAAATTTGAATTCTGATGTTAGAGTATCAATAAATGTGGTAAGAATCAATTAAACGCTCCCTCCTGGAGTTCAGCAAACACTGTTTCCATTATCGACTCCATTAAATATGGCCATGTATTGAAAATGGTATAGGCGTCGGGTGCGGTAATTAATAGATAGGTATTTTGACGATAATCGCTTTTTCCAAAATAGAATTTTGGCTCTTGACCAAAGATTGGGGTGAACTTTTCACACACTTTTTTCAAACGCTTGTTAACTTCTGTAAGAGAAATTGGAGGTGTAACTGCATTTAGCTGTAGTTGGATCAGCCTTCTCAATTTAGTATAACGTGAATCAAAATATAATTCAGTAGAAATTACTTTAACTGCATCTAGAGCATTTATCATCCCTTCCTGCTTTTCCTGATCTGAAGGTGATCGTATGCTGTAATTTAATAAGGAAACGTTTAGTAAATTACTATTGGGGATTATTACAATCGTTTTATCTAGTTGTACAATTCGTGTAAAGGTTAAACCAATTTCTTCAACAATTCCAATGGCTTCTTGAGCCTGAATTAAATCTCCAACACGAAACGGCCTTGTTGTGATTAAATAAAGTCCTCCATATACGTTTGTTGCGATTGAAGTTGAAGCAAATCCAACAACGGTAGCTAATATTGCAGAAAAGCCTAATATCACTTCTTGACTGGCTCCTAGGATTGCAAACATCACAAATCCAAAAATGAGAATTTGAGTAATACTAATTACTAGATTAAGAGCATTTTTTCCATCAGGAGGAATTTTTGGAAGCCTTCTAATAAAAGATTTAAGGAATACTCCACTTAACCAGATCAGAATTAACAAACATATAATAATCAGGAAAGGTATAATTGCTTCAACTATATTTTGGAGCAAATCTATCAAATCCTCCAATTTTTCTCACCACTGCTAGATTGGACTGATTAAACTCCAATTCTTGAGCTTTCGATTCAAATTTATAATGAGAATGGAAAAAGATCGACCTATTAAAAAAATTTGTAAGAAATCAAAAAAAAATGGGGTAGAGCTTACACTAATAACCCGAAAAATGCTTTTAGATGATTATAACTATAAAAAGAGGAGAGACGAACGGGAATCTAAGCAGCGGTCAAAGTCGTGATATCGACCTTGCTTACACCCTTGATTTCCTTTAATTCGTCTTGGAGTTGGTCTCGTGAGATAGTCAAGTCGCTAGAATCGAGGTAACCCTCGTAAGTACACGAATCCTGTGTGAAACACAAACCTGTACTGTATAACGTCTTGATCTTACTACGCATGAACACTACGCCCAGTTCTTGCAAAAAGTCAGGTGACAATTCACCGATTTCAATGGCTACTTTTACCACTTCAGGGCTTTTTGTTGGTATAATCCGGATAATTTTGGTTGAAGGGGCTAGGATCATAACTGCTGAGCTTTCCTCCACATCTTTCGGTCGCAAAGTTTCCAGGAAATCTGCGGGTAGTGATATGGGTTTTGATTCTTGTAATTGGATCATTTTTGCTATTGTGACTGCAGACATTCTAATTTTATGCCTCCACGTATATTATATTTATTAGGGAGTATTCCGATGTTTGAAAGTGTTTTCGGTATGAGATGTACCGAAGGTTTCTTACGAAGAGATTGGTAAGCTTCATGTTTAAAAGGCTTTTTATTTTTATCTTGTTTTCGCCTGATTCAGTGATTGTGCCCTTACCTCACAATATCGAAATTCGTCCACATATCCACTATTTGTACTCGTTCATGGCGAAGTTAGGGGTAAGTTCCCTAAACTCGAAAGTTTGCTTAAAACCTTCTCTTCGAGGGTATTTTGACTCAATTGCCTTTTTCACCAAATTTCCTTGAGTAAATTCGCTAGATTCAGCCTATTTTTTGCATTAAGGCATAAATTTCTGATTAATGAGAGTTATTGTACCCCGATCATGTATTTCGCTTTTATATTCCCTGAATTATTAGTCCATTGTTACTTAAGAATAATATCTTTTGAATACCTTTGATTTTGCTATATTAAATCCTTCTTTTTATGATTTTAACTATCTTGTTTATATTAGCTAAAAAGAGTTTAATTTTTCTCTAGCTATATCTCTTGTCTAATAATTGTGTGAAAGGTTATTTCTAAGTAAATTAGAGAATTCATACCATTGTACAATTCTTTATTTTTGTCTTCCATATTCCCTGATTTGAGAGCCGTAATTTAATCAATAAGGTTAGTCTTATTAGTAGCTTTCATCACGATTATGGTAGAGGAACTTACTTTTTAATGAGTTCTTCTGCCCTTTACTATAGGGTGGCTACTCATGGTACTAGATAGAGATATTAGATTGACTATTTTAGGGCACACTGGCGTTGGGAAGACTAGTCTTATAAAAAGATTAAAGGGCGAGGACCCCGCAGCCACTGAAAAGACGATGGATATTATCATTGAGAAAAAAAAGATGGTTCTTTTATCTGCAGCCAAACAATCAAAAATTTCATTAGAACGTTATCGTAAATACAACATTATTGCTGTAGACAATCCTGGTGACTTTAAATTACGACGAAAATGGCGTGAAGCCATGCGTAGATATAAAACTGATGGAATTCTCTTCATGCTTGATCTTTCTCAACCTGTGGAAGCTCAGCGTGTTGCTATGGAAGATTCATTTAATTATTTCCTTGATAGTTTAAGCTTGGATCCAGATAAAGCAGATAAGAAAGCACGAAAAAAGAAAACCTTGTTCGTCTTCGTAGTCAATAAGATGGATACAATAAACTATGATGAAACCCAAGCTAGCAAATTTTTAGACAATTTTGAAACCGTCATCAAGGATTTCAAGATGACATTTCCTTTTGCTGTATTTGAACGAGTATATATTAGTGTTCAAGACTCTCCTTATGAAAAAATTGATTACATATTTGAGAAGTGTAAACAAGCTTTGTATTAATGTAGTATTAATGAACTGGACTGTCTATGACTAATATTCATCAGGTAATTGTGAGGAATAATCCCCCAAAGGGTTTGGATGTTGTAGCTGCGACGATTACAAAAAGTCAGATCCAAGATTTGTCGCAATATATACCCAAAAAACGTCCCAGTAAATTCAATGAGGTATATTTGACAAAATTTCTGCATAGTTCAGGAAAAATTGGTTTGCGATTTACCTTTGATGATGGTACTGATCAATTTGGTAGAAAAGCAATAAAGACGCATACATTAATTATTGATAATTCCCTCTATAACGAAAATACAGCCTTATATTTTATTTCACCATTATTTAATAATAGCTTAGCGGTAGCAGGAAATCGCCTTCTTCAGTATGATGATTTTGAGAGTATTGAGCCTTTACCAATACCATCAAAACTTGTTGAATTGCTATTGTGCAGAAAACGTTTAATTTTGGAAAGCCATAATCCCCGATCTCCATTGTCACTTATCCATTTGTTTAGTTCTCTAGATCGAATGATTCCACCATTACTAACATCTCGCTTTTCTTTTCAGACGTATATCGATCAGGCACAAATTTCTGATACAAAGAATTTAAATATGGTATACTCAACATCCAATAATGTTAATTCTGTTGATCTAGATACAATAGAGAATCAAATCTCTGAATACCCGACAATCCGGGCTTTAACTGACTCATTACCTGAATTATCGATCCTCCGTGGATTACAAAAACAAATTTTCATGGGAATACCAGAGAGACGTTTGAATTTCCGCATTCATTTGCGATTTGGAATAAAAACGTTTGCACATATCAAAAAAACTCTTGAAAAGGGTCTCCATGTCAACGATTTAATTAAAATTGTTGATGGACCCTATAGAGGGCAAAAAGCACATATAGAAAGAATTGATTCTGAAGATGATCAATTATTTGTCGTATTGGCTGGAAAAGCTTCAAAAAGGCCTATTACTATTCCTATGAGTTCAGTTCTTTTAATACAAGCCCATGAACCGTAAAGAATGCCCATAGAAAAAAATTATTTGACATAAAATTTCCTAGTTTTATTTTTCTTTTACTTCAAATAATCGAGCAATACAAAAGGCTACTTCTGGATCATTATCCTTTAAAACATCTTCTAATATTGACTTACTTTCTGAATAATTATATTTGAACAGATAACGAGCTGCAAACATCCTTTCAAACTTATCTGGGTCATTTAACAGCTTTTGGATCATTTCTTCTCTCATACACGGTTTGTCAGTATTCAAGTCAATCATTGGATCGTCAATAGTGTCATTTTATATTCTTCTTCCTTTTCTACTTTGTAATATGAGAAGTACAATGGCATAAACCAAAATTAAATTATTTCCATTAACTTGCTAGACCTTGATTTTAACTCTGATAAATTTACATTGATGAGCATTGAGAGAGATTTACCTTGAGAATCAAACAAATATTTGAGAAAGATTATCCCGACAATAAGAAAGTGGTCGTAGAATATACTTCTGGATATTATTATAAATTAGAATCAAAAAAAAAACCAAAGAGTGAAGGATGGATTTTTGAATGGAAGAAAACCCCATTTAAAGAAAAGTTCAGGAAAAAATGGGAAGGAAACTTATTCGAACTTTATAAAACAAAAGCTGAGTATTATATATTGGAAAATACGAATAATAAAGAGATTGGTCTTCTGGCATTTGAACAATTAAGCCATTCAAATCGTACACGCATCTGGGATATTATGATTCAGCCAGAATATCAAAGAAATGGATATGGAACGCTTCTAATGAAATTTTTAGAAACGAAGGCAAGAAAGCTAAAATCTAGAGCTTTAGTATTAGAATGTCAAAATACTAATCATAAAGCAATAAATTTTTATTTGAAAAATGGGTTTAACCTGATAGGCTTTGATCTAGAAGCTTATACACAGGAACAGGGGGGCGGAATTGAAGTTAGACTTGAAATGGGTAAAAACTTAAGTTCCATTTAGATTATGTGGTTAGTAATGTTAGTGATCTGTATCAATTCAAAGAAGTATTAAATCTATCCTTATAATTGAGGAAAACTCATGACAAAGATCAATTCAACCCTAGTTGATGAGAAGAAAATTGATGATATCTTAACAACTTTACAAAACGCAACATCACAACTAAAAGATCCTTTAGTGACGAATTTATCGAAAACGCGACGAGATCCGTTTCAAATACTCATTGCAACGATTTTAAGTCTACGAACGAAAGATGAGACGACTTACAAGGCAAGTAGAGCCCTTTTCAATGTAGCTGCCACCCCAGAAACAATCCTTGCAATACCTATCGAGGAGCTTGAAAAAATCATATATCCAGTCGGATTTTACCGCCGTAAAACAGAAACAATTCGCAATATTTGTCAACGACTTCTAGATGAGTATAATGGCAAAGTACCTTCCTCTTTACAGGAATTGTTGAGTTTCAAAGGAGTGGGACGTAAAACAGCCAATCTTGTTATTACGATGGGATTCGGTAAACCAGGAATTTGTGTGGATGTACATGTCGCTAGAATAACACAACGAATCGGAATCATCCCAATAAAGGGTAAAAAGGAGAATAAAGCTGTATTTCATGATGCGGATAGTGTCGAAATGATGTTACGAAAAATCCTACCAAAAAAATGGTGGATTCCAATAAATGATATACTTGTAAGATGGGGGCAGAATATCTGTACCCCTACAAGTCCTAAATGCAGCCAATGTCCAATTTTAACTCAATGCTTGCGTGTAGGTGTGATAAAAAGCCGATAATTTCTATTTAGCAAATTTAATACTGTAGACGAGATTTTCGTATAGTAGCAAATGAACCCGCAACATATTTCTCTGTTTGCACACCTCCACGAAACGTATTGGTATTAAATCCCCTTTCTTTAGCTAAAGAATAGGAAATGAATTCTATTGGTATTGTTAAAACCAATGGAGATAGAATTGAATCCTCAGGCAAAGCAAGTGGAAGAGTACTGGGTAATAATTTATTCGTAAATTCCTCATTGGTGATGATTAAAGTTTTTGCTCCAAGTTGTTCTCTAAGAACGGGTTCTATTTCCCTGATTCGATTATAGCATTGTTGATCAGGGGCCAAGAATATCACACACGATTTATCGGTTGTAATAAAATATCGTGTATGACAGTACTCTTCAATATCACAAGCAAATCCATGTAGTGTAAATTCAAACATTTTATAGGCACCAAAAAGACTAGTAGGTGAATTAGGACCCGACCCAACAAATAAAATGTTCTCTGAAGCGTTAGCTAGTGACTGGCCTATTTTAATAAATTCATCGCAATTTTTTATAGCCTTATTTACTAAAGAAAAGGAATTTTGCACTTTATCAAGGTAATTTTCTGGCTCTGGAGCTAAATAAGCCATTAGCTGACTTAATGTCCCTAGATTAGCAATAAATGTCTTGGTTTGAGCTACATCATTTTGATAACCAGTATATTGCTTTGCCACTTCTGAATTATAAGAAGAAGTAAGTAACGATTCAGGCGGAGAAGCATGTATTAGGAGATGCATATCGGTTTCTTTAACCATTCTCCCTTTGGGATTATCCGTTAATACAAGTGTTGTTGCATTATATTTTCGAGAAAAACGTATTGCTTCTAAAACTCGTAATGTTCCTCCAGATACGGAAATCGCTATTACTAATGTGTTTTTAAGTTTTTTAGGATCAAAATAATTAACGAAATCAAAGGGTTCATAATAGCGAACTTCAAATTGAGGACACCATTTTTCTGCAAGGATAGCACCAAACCATGCGGCACAGAAGCTATCACCACACCCAGTCAAAATTATTCTCTCAATATTCTCATTTTTAACTACACTAGCGATCTTTTCCACATTTTTATCCACTAAAATCGATTGGAGAATACGAGGTTGTTCTAGCATTTCTGTTAACATATAATCTGGCATATTCATATACTTCATTCCTCAATTGTACCAAGTTCATGTGGTCTTTAAACGCTTATATTGATAATCAGTTAATAACTCTTTTTTCATATAATCTGGATATTTTCCAAGCACTTTAAGGATAAATCCATTAAGCTTCATGATTTTAAGTTTTCTTAGGCGCACTAAGGGGAGTTGGTACGACTTAATTTGTCGGACAAACAGAAAAATGTGTATTTAGGTAAAGAAATTGTACAATTTCAGCCCAATATTCCTATCAAATAAGAGAAATTCAATTTGGTTGTCAATGGAAAAACGTCTTCAAACAGCACAGTACTTCGTAACTATGGGTGAAGGTAATAGGCATGAAATCTCGAAGGAGAAAGACTTAAATGTGGAGAAAAGTGATT
>DXJL01000205.1 GCA_019057635.1 Candidatus Heimdallarchaeota archaeon | reverse complement strand
CACAATTAGGTTGGAGAAATAAATACTACGGCATATACCAATCCATAGGATGATGTTTATGATGCACTAGATGAGCGTGTTTTATCTAACAGGCTATCGTTAAGAAAATTTAACCTAGAAACCTATATTGAAAAACCTGAAGATTTAATCATAACCAAACTCCGATATAGAAGTACTATGGATTTTGAAGATGCCAAAGCGATTCTTATCAGACAAAATGGGAAATTAAATTATGAATAATTGGAAAATATTGTAAAGTAGGAACATCTAATAGAAGATTTACACACGCTCCTCGCGTCTGTACAAAAGAACGGGCAGAAGAAGTGAGTGAATAAACACTCTCAGTTCTTTTTTAGCTTCAAAAAATTAAGTCTTTCTCCGAGTCCTAACCTGTAGTCTGATGGCAAGCAAGCTCATGACACCTAAAACTGAGATCATTTCTAATCCTATAGTAATTTCCTCATTGGTTGTTTGGGATTCACTTGTTTCACTAATTGTTGTTTGAGATTCACTTGTCGTTGTTTGGGATTCACCGAAGTCTTCCACAATTATTGACCAAGAATTAAGATTTGCTGCTGAAACATCAAAGTAGAAATTTCCTGATTGATAGAAATATGTTTCACCACTTAATCCGTCGAAATAATCTTCAAAAATGCTCTCCCCTAGTTCATAAGTAAATACTGAGAAATAGGCATAATCGGGGGAATCATAGGTCGTTGTCCATGTGATTTTAACGTTACCAGAACATGTAAACAGTTTCGTGTTTACACTTCCAAAACCAGAAAAAGAAGTACTGTACTCTCCTGATGTATCGGAAGTAGTAATAGTCCACGAATTTAGATTTGCTGCTGAGACGTCAAAATAAAGTGTACCATCATCGTAATAATATGTGGTGCCTTCTAGACCACTGAATGAGTCTTTAAAAATGCTATTTCCTTGTTCATACGTATACACAGAGAAAAGAGCATAATCGGGGGAATCATAGGTCGTTGTCCAAACAACCTTGACGATACCGTTGGAATTGAACGTTGCAGTCGTCTTACTTCCTGTCCCTGTGAATGTATCTCCCACAATGGGGACAACCAAGAATGAAAATATTAACAGGAGAAAAAAAACACAAGATAGCAGATTTTTTACTTTTCTACCCACAATGAATCACCTCTTATCTATCCAAGTAGTTGTTAATGGTTATTTCACGCTATAAAAAAGCATGTATTTTTTATATTAAGCATCGTACGGGAATCTAACTAGCCAAATTCCAAAAAAGAAAAGAAAATATCCCCAACCTGAAATAAGACCTAAGACATCACCAATTCTTTCTCCCTTGGCTTAACCGAATCTAGTTTGCAGCTTTTGATGTTCTTATGACCAAAAGTAAAGTGGGAAAATTAAAATTTCTCCTACTACGCTGAACCAAAACCATAAACTCATTATAATCGAGGATTAATTAGAAATTATGCCATTAAATAAGATTTCTTGAGGTAGATTCCTCAATTCTTAGTCATATTGTTAGGTTAAAGGGAATTGAATTACAAGAAAAAAGAGAAGACTAAAACCTATTACAGAAACTACATGATTAAGAACGTCTATTTTTAAAAAAGGTAAAAATGAGGGGGTTTCACGTTTATAATTAGTATATTCAGATCCAAAAAAACTTGTTAAGTGTTTTTCTTCAACAAATGCTAGAATGAAGTAGAGAATCATTTCTATATACCATAAACCGATAGTTTGTTCTGCGGAAATCCAGCTTATACCAAATGTGTTTTTAATATAATAATAGCTCCATCCAGTAAATCCTATTGTCAATAGTATAAATCCAGTATACTGCGGATGCCTAATAAATCGATAAGGGCCCGATTTTACAAATCCCCGTCTTTTATTAATCCCAAGAAAGATAATCGAATAAATTGTCAGTGTTAAACCCAATATTATTACGAACTTCCCTAAAACTACTTCATTTATTGAAAAAAGGGCTTGAAAAATGTCAGTTATCCGTGCAGGGATATTAACGAATAAAACTCCCAGAAGTAGAAATACAGGGGCTGCCATAAGAGGAGCCCAGACCCAAATACCAGGTAATTGCTGTAATAATAATATTAGATAACCAGATATACCTATTAGCATCGATTTTATTCTGTCTTTGCCTTCCACTTCGTTTCCACTCGGTTTTATCTAATTAGTCATGTTAGAAAGATGATCTATTAGCCTTCGTTTTAGAACGCGTTGTACTATATTTTGGAACATTCAGGGTACAACTAACCTCATCCAGTTGGATGATGAAATTAGAATAAATAGGGAATATTCATAGAGCTTGAGAAACAAACGTGGGAATTACTAATTTCGAATGCCATTTTAAGGAATATTAATATGTGATCGAATGATTTTAAAGATTCTTTTCTTGTACTAATTCCAGATCAGTTTTTTCAGATGGGAAATTACGACTAATCTTATATATCCTAAAAAAAACTACAGAATTCATAAAAATCGGTGTAAAGGATGGACTCTCTTTCTTTTGACTCGATAGGTGAAGCTAAACAAATTTTGAATAAAAAAGTAAAACGGACACCATTAAATCATTCTACTACATTTTCTAAGATGACTAGTTGTGAAGTATATCTTAAACACGAAAATCTTCAAAAAGCCGGATCATTTAAAGTTCGTGGAGCTTATAATAAGATAGCTCATCTAGACAAATCTATGAGAGAAAGAGGTGTCGTTGCTGTAAGTACAGGAAATCATGCTCAGGGCGTGGCATTAGCAGCATCTTTATTTGGTATTTCAGCAACCATTGTAATGCCCAAAGGTGTGCCAATCCCGAAAATAGAGGCAACTAAAGGATATGGAGGAACGGTTATCCTTCATGGAGAAAGTTTTGAAGAAGCACATGCAAAAGCTCTGGAAATTGCAGAAATAGACGGTTTAACATTGATTCATGCTTTTGATGATCAGTATGTAGCAGCAGGCCAAGGAACAATTGGGTTAGAAATTCTCGAAGACCTTCCAGAAGTCGATTTAGTAGTTTGTCCAATAGGAGGAGGGGGACTAATTTCAGGGATAGCTACAGCTATTAAAGCTCAAAAACCTTCCTGTCGTATAATCGGTGTACAAACGGAAGAGATGAGTTCAGCATACCAATCTATAAAAAAAGGAACATTAGTCACAACTGGAAAAGGCAATACTATCGCAAATGGTATAGCTATTAAATGTCCAAGTAAATTTACTTTCTCAACAATGAAATCAGCCCTTGATGATGTAGTAATTGTCAAAGAAAAGGAAATTGCAGAAGCAATACTTCTATTATTGGAACGATGTAAAACTATAGCGGAAGGAGCAGGAGCTGTATCTCTAGCTGCTTTGTTAAATCGAGATATTGCTAAAAAAGACGAAAAAATCGTCTTGATTGTAAGTGGGGGGAATATTGATAGTACAATTCTAGGAAAAATCATTACTCAAGGATTAATAAAAGCAGGAAGATATCATGAATTGGAGGTATTAGTGGAGGATAAACCTGGTGAGCTGGAAGCATTATTAGAATTAATAACATCAGTAGAGGGCAATGTAGTCGATATTGATTTCGACAGGTATTCACACAACATCCCTTTTGGGTATGTAGGTCTTAATATTGCGCTTGAAACGAAAAACCACCTTCATTCGAAGGAAATTACAGAGAAAGTGAAGGCATCTTATAGGCTCAAGCGTACATTATAATTGCAAAAGCTAGCCTAGCCTCGCCTATCGCACAATTAGAATAGAGAATTACATACCATGATTAACTTTGTCCGACAACCCGTATTTACTAGTACCAAACAGGAAAAAAAGAACTACTCTCCATTAGAAAGAAGCATTTATATAACCTTGAGTATAGGTAACTTAGTTACGAATGGAGGTGCAAAAATGCATTATATAATTCTCGGGAAATATACTGAAGAGGGAGTCAAGAATATAAAGGATTCACCCAAGCGATTAGAGGCAGCTCAAAAAGTGGCAAAATCATTTGGAGGAGAGATCAAACAGTTCTACTTAACCATGGGACGGTATGATTTCGTCTCAGTAGTTGAGGCTCCAAGCAACGAAGCAGCGATAAAAGCCCTTCTTACAATTGCATCAACAGGAGCGATTAGGACAGAAACATTAGTTGCCCTACCAACTGAAGAATACCAAGAGCTTCTTAAAGAACTGCCATAAGACTATGCATTCTAATTGCCAAAATAATCCTTTTCTTTTTTTTCTATAACTACATTTGCCAACAAACAGGTTTTCCAATTATCCAGTAGACAATTCTCCAGAAAATTCAATCTTCTTACAATCTTACTAGTCATAATTGATTTGCGATAATATTTCAGAGAAAAAATTAATCTACAAAATTTGAACGTCGACCATCAGATATTGGAATCAAAAAATGTTAAACACATTCCAAAAAGAAAATTTGTGTAAATAACTACGTTTGTGATATAAAATTGAATGATAAATCTAAAAATGATTATAATCAATCAAAAGTTGTAAATCATTATGTGAGTTGAATATGAAAGAATCGAAATCAAGAGGATTAATAGCTGCTATTGCAAGTGGCATCTCTTTTGGTTTTATTTCTATATTTTCTGCTCTACTACGAAACGAAGGAGCTTCTAGTTTTGAACAAATGTTCCTAAATTTAATGTATGGAGCCTTCGTAGGATTTGTTATCCTATTAGTATATTCACAATTAAGAAAAGATGATAATATTATATTCAGTTTAAACATAGAACTGCAGAAAACCTATCTTCTTCAAGGTTTTCTTCTATTTACAATGTTACTTGCGTATCTTTCATCTATTGCAATAGGAACTCCTATTGGTGAAGTTGCGCTATTAGTTCAAATTCATCCTATCATTATGCTTCTTTTGGCGAGAATATTCTTCAGGGAGCTAAT
>DXJL01000025.1 GCA_019057635.1 Candidatus Heimdallarchaeota archaeon | reverse complement strand
TTCCTAATTCTTCTCCTCCTAATAACCAATCGGCATCAGTAGAACTAGGAATTCTTGTTGGATTACTACTAATAACTGGTACCATGCTTATTGCTGGACCATTTTCCTCTGAGTCAAATGGAAAGGCAGTTGAGAAGTCTAAGTTTGTAATTTCTAGATACGAAACATTTTCTAAAAAAACATCAGCCTGCTCATCAGTTGTTAATCCCAAGAATACTTCTTCATTTGTTTCCCCGAAAGCATTTACTTTGAGAGTTACAAAATTCGAAGGATCAATCCTTATACCTAGCTGAACATCGTCTAATGGAATATCCAAACGAATCGCAGTAACATCATCCTCAGTAATTTGATAACTTTCTGAGACAAAATATCCCTGATCATCTGCAAATATGGGTGTAACGAGTAGAATTGCAGATCCACCAAGGAAAATTGGAAATCCTATTAGAACAATGATGATTCCAGCCACAAGTTTTATTGTACTTGCCATAATCTCATTTCCATAAAATTTATGTTCGATCTCTGCTTCCAAATACTGGAATATATATTATCAGCTATCGGCATTATATGTGCCAGATTCCTGCTCCCTGTATTTTTTAAGCGTGTTTAACAGCGCATTTTCTAAATCTACGTTAAAATTATTTGTTAAACAAAGTAAAGCAAACAGCAAATCACCACTTTCCTCTTCAATATTCTGAATCATCGCAGGAGATACGGTTGATGCCCCCGTATTCCTTATTCCAGCAAAAATTTGTATAGCACGCGACAATTCACCAAGTTCTTCAGTCAGGGCAGAAAGAAGCCAAGCTGGATCCCAGTATCCGCCATGTTTGTCGATGAAAGTATCAACTTCAGCAGCTAATTGTGTCAATTCCATAATTTTACCCCAGAAACATTGAAAAATGAAGTTAGCTAAGAAAAAATAATTGAATAACCTCTTAGTTCGAAGAGGATATAAACGGCCTTTTGATTATAGCGTGTTGAGGTTCTTACACTGAGTTATGTCGAAAAAGCATTCTGGGATTATCTCAAGGCTACATTGTTCGGAGGATTACGCATTCTCCTTTCCCGCCAATTTATTCTATTTTCTGTTATTTTATTTGTAACATCGATTGTTACAACAGGTTTAGTTGTCATGCAAGAGCAAGCGTCTGAACTGATAACGCCAGACTTAATCGATCTCGCATTCAGCCTTGAAATGAGCCTTGCTGTAGGTTTCATTCTCTCTGGTCTTATTGCTAAGAGATTAAAATTTATTTACCGTTTATTTTTAATGTTTGGTATTGTTTTAGTCGTTTTTGTACTCGCTTTATTCTCAACAGATATAGCTCTTTTGAGCGAATTAACTGATTTTTTCATTGAAGTTTTTCCCCTATTAGCCTTCTTTGCCTGGTCTTTCTTGATCCCTGTCGCGTCATTCGCATTTGCTAAAGGAATGTTTTCAAATAAAGTAACAGGCAGTATTTTGTTTTTGGGTAAGCCTAAGACCGAGAGAAAATCAATTTTTTCTGGGCTTTTGACTGTAATTGCAGTTTTTTCTCTCATTGGTAATGGTCTGATGATTTATGTCGGAATGATGGATTCTAGAACTAGCTATCTCATTTTAGGCATCTTTGCAGTTGCTGTTTCTGCACTTGTAATATTAATCGTACAAGGGGTATTTTTTTCTGATGATATTTTTAACTCTGTTTTAGGCCTTTTCTTCATCATGATTTTGCCCAATCAACTAATGATCGTGTTAACTTCAATCAGTGGGTCTGAAAATATAGTTACCACATTTGATTTCTTACTTGTTGCTTTTGCTCTCCTTTATAGTGCACAAGGTATCTCTCGTAGAATTAAACTTACGGGTGTAACAATAGATGAATCGGGACAGGTAAAAAATGTGAAGAGCGATGATCCTTTTCGAATAGGTCGTTTTGTAGGTTTTGTAGGGGGTGAAGGCATAGTTCTTATCTATCTTGGCTTGGCACTTGGATTTCATTTAATCCAGCTGCAAATTCTGAACAACTCTGCTGGTATCTATGAAGACTTATTTGCAGAACTTAGTTTTTCTGAAGCCTATCATGACATCACCTCCATCTTTTCCTTCATCATCTTTGGTATTGTAACATTGACATACTTTTTCCAACGAGGGAGAGGGTACTGGGAAGCGGATATAATTCGGCTTGATTTTCTCCCCCCCTATGATGAGCTAAAAGATTATATGGAAAGAGTGAAGAGCGGAGAAATATCAAAAACAGACATTGCCCTAACGGTTGGTAAAAAAGTGGGTAAAACTGCAGTTAATGCTGGAAGCGCGGGTATATTTTCAGCCGCAAGGATGTTTAGAGACAAAATATTCAAAGATTCTGATAAAAAGGAATGATCTAAGGGTTATTTCTTTGTTTTCTTTGGCTAATTGGCCTTAGTTTCAGAGTTAGTACTTGTACTTCCTTTTGAGATAACATTGTGTTTATGAATGGACTCCATCGATGTCGTAATTGCAATTATATCGAGTTTTAACTCTTTAAATTCCTGAACTGCCTTTATTAAGAGATTTCGTGTTACATCCTCTGCAAAAAGTGGGTTTTCATACATTCTATTTACTACCCATTGCTCATCTTCTTTTTTTAACAGTGAAAAGGAAGGGGCGGAAAAGCTTTGATCAATAATTTTACTAATTATCTCCATATCAGGAATTTCAGATGTCTTTCCTTTTAACGTAAGCTCTGCATATGCCCGTTGAATATGAGTTCTATTGAATTCGTTGTTCACTAAGGCATGAGGACATGCTGTACTTCCAGATGTACCCAGTGAGAGTTCGTGTGTTACTATGCCTTTTTTCCAATGTGTTACCAGTCGCCCTTGATAGTTTTCCATTGAATTCTTTTTCGATATTGGTGTAATTCGAGGAGTAAAAAATTCGAACGTTAAAGCGATCATTCCTGTTGCGAATGGATGACGAGTATTTAATTCTTGGAGAACTTGGATAGACATTTCTTCTAAGGAGAAAAAGGAGTCAGTCTTACTTGAAAGTATTTCTGAAATCGATTCGATGAATCTAGACATATGAGCTCCCTTTTTTGAGGGAGGTAGATCAATTACTACGGTAATATTAGAAGTATAGCGATAAATCTTTGTCCCTCTGGTGATAGAAATTTGAGTTCGAAAATCAGTGATCCCTACTTCGTCCAAAGATAATCGTACATTTGGGGGTTGTTCTTGTGTCTCTAAATTCATGAACTGGAGGCCTCAGTAATATTTTAAGATAGTCTATTCAATTTTTAGAAAGGATATGGTTTCTTATTATTATTTGCAGTACATGTAAATCCACTGTAGAACACTTCTATTAATAATAGTTCTCTCTATGACAATACCATAGTCAGAAAAAAGCTAATAAGCATGTGATTAATTGCGCCACTAAATGTATTTTTGCATCTAACACTTCTGCTATTAGTATTACTGATTTAGCCTCTAAACTTCCTGAAAAACGTCAAAAGAGATTTATTGGCTTACATTTTTTCAATCCTGTTTTGATGATGAAACTAGTAGAAGTTATACGGAGTGATCGCACTTCTGATGATACATGTGATGAGTCTCTGGTTTTTTGTAAAGAGATTGGAAAGGAAACAGTTATAATAAACGATTTACCTGGTTTTGCCACAACTCGTCTTGTTGCAGCAGTTATAAATGAAGGTGTTTTTATGTTACAAGATAATCTTGGAACACCCGAAGATATTGATAAGGCAATCAAACTAGGTCTAGCCCATCCGATGGGTCCGCTATTTTTAGCTGATTTAATAGGTTTAGACACCATACTCCACATTTTAGATTATCTTAAGGACGAATTAGGAGTGAAGTTTCAGGCTGCCCCCCTTTTAAGAAAAATGGTTCGTTCTGGAAAACTTGGTCGTAAATCAGGAGAAGGTTTTTACAAATATTAGCTGTGTATCTTAATAAATCTGGAATTAAAACCTTTTCCTACCAATTATATGAACCAGTTAACCTTTCCGAGTAACCACAATCATCACATTCTTTAACGTGACATAATTTAGAAACCCTGATGGGGATATTATGGACTTTCCAAAGGTAATTAGCATTTATTCACGAACTTCAAGTGTAGGTAAACAAACCCTTGCCCTAAATATTTTCTTATCATACGCAAAATCAAATCCTGGCACGAGAATACTAATTGTTGACTTTTCTCTGACAGAAAAATTACGGTACAGTCTTTCTAAATATGGTAAATCACACTTTAACAGTACTGAATTCATTAGCGAGATCTCCGATGATATTTTAGTTAATGAATCCCTTCTTTTGCATGAAGAAGAAGATCAAAGATCCTTTGTCAGAGTACTTCCTTCCGCAGGTTGTCAAATTAACGAAAACGGTCTACCAGGTAAGATTAGACATCGAGTAAATTCTTTATTTTTTAAAGACATTATTGACATATTAGTGTTTATTATCCCTACAACCTTAGAAGAAAACTCAATTACGATGGCGACCCTACTGGAAAGTGAAATGGTATGGTTTCTCTCGACTGATAAATTTCCTTCAATAAATTTAACCAGATCTTCTATACAAAACTTTTTTCATTTCCTCACTGTTCCAACATTATTGATCTTGAATATGGTTCATCCCCCAATGATTCTAGAAAAAGTGGATGTTTTTTTGAAGAAAATCGAAAACAAAGTACGTGGACCAATATTTTATGTCATTCCTTGGATCCAAGATATTCATGATTTTACAGATCGAGGTGTTTTTGGCATAGAGAACCCTAACTCTGGAGTGAATGAAATCTACCTTGATTTCATTAATAAATTGAAGAGTGCCGTGGAAATTCGAAATCTTGGTACTTTAGAGCCTAAATCAATCATTTCTCCACAAGCATTATTTATGACGGATAGGTACTCTGGATCAATTATGTATTATCATTTTTTTGGCAAAGCTCAAGATGAAATGAAGAATCCCGCATTGATTACGGCGGCATTAAGCAGTATTGCTCATATGATATCTGAAACAGCAGGAAAACGAGGTGACCTCTTAGGTATTGATAATGGAAATTCATACATTGACTTTCAGTACGGAAAAAGCATTATAGGTATACTTTATAGCACTAAGGAGGATAAAACACTTTCTAATTTATTATTAACATTTACAAATCGCTTTGAAAAGGAATTTCATGGGGCATTAATTGAATTTTCAAACACTGGAAAGATAGGTGGATTTGTTGGGGCAAAAGCAGTTGTAAGCGATGTTTTTGAGGAGTGGATCTTTGAGATACATACAGTGAATTCTCAACTACGGGAGAATATTCTCAATTTTCGTGAGAATAGTCAACAGTTGAAAGTAGATCCTGAGGAAACCTTTCAGAAGTATGTAACAGAAAATATTGCTGATACTAGCGTTCATAATCTACTCTATTATGAATTTACTACCTCTCATAATCAAAGGCATGAATTTCTTTTGAACTTGGGAATAAATCCAAGGCCTAAAAAACTGAGTATCGAAGAAGAAATAGGAAGTTCTCTCTGTTCTTGTACCGAACCCCCAAAATATGTACAAATACAAGGTTTTGATGCTTTGGGCTTACTTGATCTTCCAGAAAAGCTCCGTCCAACTGCTAGAGCTCTTTTTGCGTCTAAAACTCTTACTCCAGAGTCGGCCGCAAAGATTACTTTTCGAGATCAAAGTACGGAGTTAGAAGTACTTGAGGAATTAACAAGGCGGGGATACGTTCGAAAAATCACTCCGAATATCGAATGAAGAAAGAAGCTAAGTTTTCAGACTTCTTGTTCCCATAAAGATACTTTATCCTAGCTGCATCAGATGATATATATGTGCTAGAATAATAAGGGTTCTAAACGGATTTAAAACGATCATACTTTCCAAAACGTATACAAAGATGGCGAAATTAAGGTTGGTTAGACAACACACGGACTATGCAAGTTTAAAGGTTGAAGACGTGATTAGGGAACGTCGAATATCCCCTCAGCATGACTATGAGAAAATAATCAAGAATAAGAGTCTAGTTCAAGAAATTCTAGCAAGAGTTCGTGGTACTGAAGTAAGTAAACCTGAGGTTGATTCGACAATTAAATGGCTTGAAAAAGTGTTTAAATATGTTCCAATTGCTTCAGATAAGCAATTAGAAGAAATTGTCAAAATTAAGGTTTTATTGAGCAAGGAAAGAGCTAAACTCAATGAGCTCTATGACAAACCAGGCCTTGATTTGATGAGACGCGTTCGAGAAGGGATGATTCGTTACATGGTTGTGTTGAGTGAGCTTAGAGCCAGACAAAACGAGTATTTGGAACACTGGTTTACCGATGAGTATTGGATCGGTGAATGGAGTAGAGTACTTCTTGATCTAGCACCAGATAACAATATGATAAAATATGGTTTTGATGATATTAAAGCAAGAGACTTTCTATTCCTATTAGAGCTAGAACTCGCTACTGCTAACGATGCTTTAAAAATTGAGAAACCTATGATTCGTGTACAGCCTATTGAGAATAAAGATTCGTTTTTAATAATTCCCACTGAAGTTGCAGCGGAAGATTATAGAATATATGTGGAACGGATATTTAAAGGAGAAATTACTTTCACACAATGGGTAGGTGACACTTGCATCACATTAAAAATACCCAATTAAAGTTAAATTAAAAGAAAGGTGAAATAAATGAGTGAAGATGTTCGTTTATGGAAAATCGTATTAGTAGGCGATGGAGCTGTTGGAAAAACGTCTATTCGCAAGCGGTATTTAGGTTTAGGATTTGAAACTGACTATTTGAGTACTATGGGAGCAGATTTTGCCCTTCATGATACAACCCTTAAAGAAACTCAGATAAGATGGCAAATATGGGATTTAGCTGGACAACCAATGTTCAAAGATGTCGTACAGGCATACTATACGAAAATTTTTGGTGGGGTTGTCGTCTATGATGTAACCCGCCGTCAAACATTTGACAATGTAGAAATATGGTTAAATGATATGTGGAAAAACTCTGGACGCGATAGAAATGTCCCTGTTGTCCTCCTCGCTAACAAAGTAGATTTACGTGAGGAAGGTGCAGAAACAGTCTCCACAGATGAAGGGAAAAAACTTGCCGAGAGCCTTGGAATTCCATTTATTGAAACAAGTGCGAAATCTGGTGAAGGTGTAGAAGCCGCATTTGATAAGCTTGGGAAGAATATCTTAGAATATACCTCCTAGATTTCTCTCTTCGGAGTTCTTTTTTTTATACAAAATAGGAACTTAAGGTACATTAGAAAATAAATTCAGGGATAAATATCCCTAATATCTTGGCCTAAATCTCATCTTCATTCTGATTTACAGGTCTGAAGACAACATTTCTAGACTTATCAGGTGTAGTTCCATAAGTTTTTAGCAATAGATTTCTCTGATGAAGTTCATTGAGGTATTGACTGGTAGTACTTCTACTTCGGCCTATCCTATCTGCCACTTCTTGCGTAGTTAGAGGTCGGGGAGCTTGAGCAAGCACATTATAAGCTCTTTTTAACATTTCATCTTTATTATCAAAATTCACTTGAGGGGTCGTTCTTGGGTCTCGTGAGTCTGAAACAGCCACGGTTGCAATTTCTTGGTGTGAAGATCCTTCTAATACAGCTATTCTTTGATCTATGATATTAATTTGACCACATATTGAATTAACGGTAGTGACTAGTGAATTAACCGTAGTGAGGAGTGTATCTAACTTCTCATCAAACTTTTCTTCTGAAATGCTACTATTTTTGTCTGAAGAATGCATTGAAACAATTCTCCTAAGAAAGCTCAGATTTACTTCACATAAAAGCATTGACCTTTCAGAACTGAGGAAAATATCCACAAGCTGTCCATCTACATATGGAGTACAGATGAAATCTTCCTACAAATCATTTTAAAATACTTCATGACTAAATTTGTCAGACAACACAGCAAAACTTCAGTTTACTGTGTATTCTTGAGTATTAATGGAATGAAACGTTTGTTCAAACACCAATTAGATAGATTTTAATTCTTTATATCTATTAGAGCTTTTTTTTTGTTACTTTCGACCAAAGATCTGAATGCACTCATTCATTGCAGACTACGACGTTTGAACTCATCTTTTTAATCAAGAAAACTGGATAAATTTGGGAATAGATTAAAAGCAAAAGGTTTTAAGGAATGATAAGTAGATTGGATAATGATTAACAATGTCCCAAGGTGCAGGTTATTTATCACATCAAGCGCTTGAAAAAGTAATAGAATCCGTTGGGAAACACAAGGGAGTATATGGAGCAGTCTTAAGTGATACTGATGGATTACCGTTACAATCAAGTCTTCCTGGTGAAGATACAGAGAGAGTTTCCGCACACGTTGCTTCTCTTGTAGGAAAAGTAAAATATATTTCAAAAGAAATCTCCCAGGAGATTGCTCGAAGTATCCGACTTGAATTAGAAGTCGGTGACGTAGAGATAATACCTGATTATGATTCTGAGATTATTATTATAGCACTAGTTAAACGAGAGAGTAGTCAAATGACACTCACCTCTAAAGATAAATAAATATTGGTGAATGAAAAATGTCTGGTGAAGAATATGTCATTCCTTCAGTCTTACAGAATACAATTAAAAGACTGGCAGCAAGACAAGGTGTACGTGGCATTCTAGTTTGTGATGAGGACGGTTTACCGTTACAAAGTAATTTACCGCAATCTGATGCAGAACGTGTTTCTGCCCATGTTGCATCGCTTGTAAAAAAAGTACGTAGTGTCTCAGACGCATTAAATCACGGAAAGTTACAGAGTGTGTACGTGGAAATGCCTCAATCAGAAATTATCATCACTCCTGATGAATCGGCTGGTTTTACAATCGTTGTTCTAAAAGATCGATCATATTAATCGTTTAAACCATTTATAATATTTTTTTCTACCAATTAGGTATATAATCTGTTATTATTGTTGGTTCACACATTCTGGATTAGAGGTTTGTTAATATTAAACGAATTAAAGAATTTCAAACTCTGCTAAATTATTCCTTGATATAAATTCATTTATGATAGCCTCAAAACAATCTTTTTCTTGAGGATGAGATAGAGAAGGTTATTAATCGTATTTTTCCATATTCACATGAGGATGGTTTCAATGAATTTTAATAAGAGTACACCAATAATGAAATTCTGTGGGAATTGTGGCAAGAAATTATTAGAAAATGCTACGTTTTGTGCTTATTGTGGAGCTCCAATACCAAAAATTGGAGATTCGACTCCTCTTCAAGGGGCTATACCTTACGTTATGACAAAATCGATGGAAATCACCTCTCGACGACCGTTTTTAGATAATTTTCGTGGTGCTTTACTTACCCCAAAAGAGGAAATGCCACAAATCGTATTGTCTCCAAATTACTCCCAACCACTTTTGGTAAATTTACTAGTAGGTATTCTCACAGCTATTGCCCTAGGAATTTTCTTTAGTAAGTATGAGATCATTTTTTCTGATTCATTCTTCAATTTTCTTCCCGGGACAGAGGAGATCAATTTATCAGAGTATATGGAACTTTACAAGGTTTTACTGCCGATTTTCACTCCAATCTCCACTTTGATGAATTGGTTGGTATTGAGTTTAATTTTGTGGTTACTACACAAGATATTTGCTTCAGATATTGATTCAAAAGCGCGAAATTACAAAACCATGGCCACTATTGTAGGATGGGCACAGATTCCCATGATAATTTATCAGTTCATTACAATCATCTATAATATGTTTTTTGTCTCCCGAGGAGGGCAGATAATCTTTCAATCTTTGGGGGAAATGGAAATAATCTCACCAGAAGGAGGAACAAGCTTTTTATTTGACGCTCTCCTTTTCGGTATTGAAATAATGGTAATTTTGTGGAGTTTAATTTTAATATACTACGCTATTAAGTCACTGGGATCATTCAAATCCAATCCGCTCGCTATTTGCGTCATATACGGAGTTTTGAGTTTTCTTCTCCCAATCTAAGAAGATCATCCATTTTTGTTATATCATTCTACTAGACTCATAACAGATTCTTAGGTAGAGCCAGATCATATCCCCTATAATCTTATTTTCTAAAATTTCAAAAAAAGGTGGTTGGGTGAAAGAACTTACGGTATAAGGTAATGAAAAGAATGGTTTTCCAGTTCCTCCAAGAACTGGAGCGATGGCAACGTGAATCTCATCAATCAGCTTTTCTGCAAGCATATTACCGTTTAACTTACTCCCCCCCTCCAACAATACTGTTCTTATATTAAAATCTGAAAATAGAATCGACATTAGCTGTTTTAAATTGACCAATGGTCCTTTCCCGCAGATAATCACTTCACATCCTTCTCTAAGAAAATTCTTTTTCTGAGCAGGTGGACATTTAGATGTAGTGGCAATAATTGTGGGTATTTCAGGACGAAAAGCTATGACTCTAGCATCAAGAGGGATATTTCCACTAGAACTAATTACCACTCGTGTAGGATTGTTAATACTATACCCTGGTTTGAAATACTCTGGTTTAACTGTTAATTTAGAATCATCAGCTAAAATAGTTCCACTTCCCACCATTATCGCATCACTTTTAGCTCTAAGATGATGTACTCTTTTCCAATCTTCAGCATTGGATAGCTTATCATCTCCTGTTAAAGTAGCTATTTGACCATCAAGGCTTATTGCTGTAGATAGAATTATTTTTGGGCGATTTAGTCTTTCTTTACTCAAGGCCATCCACGATCAATTACCAAAACTTGCTTGTAACTAGATAAACTTACTGATCTCGTAGTGGTTTTTTTCACCAACAAATGTTCTGTTAGTAATATATTACAAAATTACAACAATATTTTTATACTCGAAAAATGAATAATCAATTCCTTGATAGGATTCCATTTCACATGGGTTGCTTCAAGGAAAGTATCCTGAAACGAAAGTTTCAGTGTGGTATAGCCTAGCTATATCGGAAAACAAGTCCAGCTTTGGAAGTTTTCCCCTCAAACACTAAATGGAGGTAAAAGTATGACAATTGAAATTCAAGAAAATGTAGATTTACACCATCAAGCCGAGATGGAATTGGTTTGTCCCTGGTGCCACACAAATAGTATTAATACTATTGTCAATCATAGTACCTTACGTCTCAAATGTAACGAGTGCGGTATGGATGCATTCGTAACCCGTATTCCTCGAGATAAGAAACTAACTGACTACATTTCACGTAGACTGATTGCGTAAATAAAAGGGATTTTATACAACATTTCGGGAAGGAATAATTAAGATCGCTTAGGTTATAATTCGGAGATACCTTCTCCTCCTTTAGCGTCCTTAATGACCTTTACTTGGCAATTGGTTCAAAGATTGCGTTGAAGTGACGTAAGAGACCCGGATCGTGAGTCATTTTCAGACCCTTAATTTGCTCTTTTAATTTGTAAAGCTCAATAATTGAATGACACACATAATCGAGGTGTTCTCTTGAATACACTCTTCGTGGTATAGCTAATCTAACTAATTCTAATTCCGGATATACCCAAGTATTATCCTCTTTTTGATAGGCAAACATCACGGACCCTAGTTCTACAGACCTTATCCCGTAATTCTCATATAGGGCAATTGTGAGAGCCCAACCTGGAAAAAGTGATTGAGGAATGTGAGGTAAAAATCTTAAGGCATCAAGATTGATAGAATGTCCTCCGACTGGTAACAAAATAGGAATATTTGCTTTTTCTAACTTGTTTCCTAAATATTGTAGTTGTTGATATCGATATTTCAAATAATCTTCAGAAAGTACTTCAGTTAACCCTCTGGCTAATGCCTCGAGATCTCTTCCAGCAAGGCCTCCATATGTTGGAAATCCTTCGGTAATAACCATTCTCTCTTTTATACGAGTGTAGGTCTTTTCGTTGTTGAGAGCAATGAAGCCTCCAATGTTTACAAGACCATCTTTTTTTGCGCTCATCATACAACCATCTGTGTAAGAAAACATTTTCTGCGCAATTTCCTTTGGAGTAAGATCTGAATACTCCTTTTCCCGTAATTTGATAAAGTAGGCATTCTCGGCAAAACGTGCTGCGTCTAAGAAGAAAGGGATATCATATTTTTTAGCTATTTTTGAAACGGTTACTATGTTTTTTAAGGAAACGGGTTGTCCTCCTCCTGTGTTATTTGTTACAGTAACAATAATCACTACTATATTGGATTTTTGAGTAAGAAGTTTTTCTAAAGCTTCTGTATCCATATTTCCTTTAAAATCATGATGTATTAATGTATTATATGCCTCTGGAATAACCAAATCATGAGCTTTTGCTCCTACAGATTCAATATTTGCTCTTGTCGTGTCAAAAAATTGATTTGATACTGCCGATTTTGTTTTATCTAAATTAAGGGCGTAACATACCAGATTTTCAGCACTTCGTCCCTGATGGGTTGGAATGACAAATTTAAAGCCAGTAATATCTTTTACTACGGTTTCTAGATTGAAAAAATTTCTGCATTGAGCATATGATTCATCCCCTAGCATTAATCCTGACCATTGATAATCAGACATCGCAGAGGTTCCTGAATCAGTTAATAAATCGATATAGACTTTTTCGGCCGGAATATTGAAAATATTATATCCTGCGACTTTCAAATATTCTTTTCGCTCTGCCACAGTAGTCAATTGAATCGGTTCAATCATTTTAATCTTAAAAGGAGGTGGTGGAAGTGTGTCATTTGCGTGAGGCATGAAATATCTTTCCTATGCAAGTAATAATAGAATTAATTAAAAAATTTATGTTCGTTTTGTGAATGACAAGAAAAATCTAACAAAGGGATTATAAAAAGAATTGCATACAAATTTGGAGGATTTACTTATGAGTTTTTTACTATTCATAGCTAATTGATTTCTATGACTGAATCATTCCCCCAATTTATCCTTGCAAGTAATTCACCTGCACGAGCTCGTGTCCTCTCTCAAATTAACTTAGAATATCTAATCATTCCAAGTCAAATCGATGAAATGGTATCTGTAAAAACTCCAGAATCTTATGTGACAGAGCTTTCAATCAAAAAAGCTAAAACTGTCGGTTCGAGAATTAAATCCGAGTATAGAAGGTATATTGTTCTCGGTTGCGATACAATCGTGATCGATCCATTGAAACAGATAATTGGTAAGCCTAAGGATAGGAGGCATGCTAAACAGATGCTTAAATCCCTATCAGGCAATTGTCATCAAGTACTTACTGGTTGTACCATTGTTGTTTATCCCTTACAAGAAATATATAAACAGGTAATTTCTACTGAAGTTGAATTTCGTCATCTCTCTAGTAATGAAATTGAGTTTTATTTAAATCATAACGAGTGGATTGGGAAAGCTGGGGCGTATGCAATTCAAGGACTTGGTAGTTTGTTAATAACGGAAATAAGAGGAGATTATTATAATGTTGTAGGTTTGCCCGTACATTGGGTCTGGCAAACACTTCTAAATCACTTTGGTGATGTTTTTCTTAAAACTGTGGAAAAAAAAGGTTGAAGAAAGTATTAATTAGCGCTTCCCTGAACATGAAAAAGAGATGTTCTCATGTCTGTAAAGTTAGCTACTTTGCGAACGAGACCGATATTTATCAGTTTTTTAAGCGCATTCCTGACCGTTCGGTCAGAATAACTACATTTTTTTTCAATATCCCCAGATGTAAGGGGTCCATCTCGGTTTAGGATTTCAAAGATCATTTTTGCACTGGTTGGAACCGAATAAGCATTAATCGGTAAAATTTCAGTGTTTACTCCTTCATTTATTTCTTGAACTTGCATCAAGGTTTATTTCACTCTTTTTCTTGGTTTTTTTTCGTTTTTAGGGGTTATAATTGCTTTGTTGTTGTTTTTGTTTCTGTTGATATTGTTGTCGTTGATGTTTAAAAACCTTTCTCCGAAAAATAGAAATATTTTTCTCCTATGAAATTTGATGTAGATCAATTAATTGATGAAACTAGATAATCCTCAATCATAGATAAATCTTGAATAATTTCTAACTATTGTATTGACAGTGGTCGATCCATAAATTTATTAAATTCACTATCAGGATGTGCTATGATTAACTAGTTCATTTCAAAGCTATAGTTAATAGCAAAAAGTGAGATGATCGATTTTGTTTTTGATTGATATAGTAATTTAGATTAAGGACTTCGTTAACAGAAAGTAGTGGAGTGGACCAAACTTCGAAACATCCACTTTCGCTCGGCCGAACTCAATCGTGTTCAAGACCCCGGCCCTTCAAGCGTAACTTCTCGGTCTTAGAGATGCTCTTTCCCAAGCCTATCCCGTTTTGACCTTGTTTTCTTATTCTTCTCTCCAGAAGAATCTCCACTAGAAGCCACCATGAAGGAGGATCTCTCATTACAATAACTGAGAAACCTCACTAAGTTTCAGCTCCTCGATTTGGAGTTAGCTCGTCATATAGCGTTACGATTCAGCTGAGCCGCTAGATCAGCCGCCTACCACTCCATTTATGGTTTACAAGTGGATTATTTTAAATCTCTTTACATTCTACATATTTAGTGCATAACTAGAAATATTAAAGAAAGATCAGTTTAATAAGTCACACAATTGAACAAGGCGAATTACTTGTGTCTTTAACGAATGGCGATATAAAACACACCAAAACCATCAAAGGTGTGTTAACTGATATAGTAAACTCAATTGATGGAATATACTCTGGGTTTTGTGTAGATAGTGATGGGCTACTAATCGAAGAAGTTAATTTAGCAGGAACTTTAGGAAAAGAAAGTAGTATAATTTTATGTTCATTAGTGGCTGGAATACAATCAAATATGGTTGATATTGGTCATGAGATTGGTAGCTCCCCTTGGATTTCATTCACTTCAGAAAGTAAAGACAATAAACTAGTCCTAAGTGCAGTAGGGGATATTGCCTTTATAGGGGTCTTAACAGACCCCTATGTAGATCTTGAGTTATTGAAATTAATATTGGGGCCTGGAGTAGATATGATATATCAGATCTTAAGTCAAACGCCTAAATTGAAGTTATTAAAAACTGAAATCTCGGGCTATACAATTTCAAAGGGAGAGATTGATGAAGTTCTATCAATAGAGGATTGACGATCATTGTCCAGACCTACTGTACGTGATTCACGCATTCCTTGTCGAAATTGTACTAAAGGAACTTTATACTGGAATCCAGAAGAAAAAATATATGTATGCACTGAATGTGGAATACAAGAAGCAGCATTGAAGACATGGATAGACGCTGCCGAATATCGTCAAAAAAAGAAAAAACGAAAGAGAGAAAATGATCGACAATGGGCATTAGATATTCTTGGTGTAAAAGATATTTTAAAAAAACCTAAGAAATCTAAAAAAGAAGAGGAATGGGCTGACATCATAGAGAAAATAAGCCAGAAAGATAGTTAAAACTGTGTAGATTAAAAATTCTTTAGTCTGATAATGTGAGTTAAAAAATCATGAAGGATCTGCAAGAATCAACAGCTTCCAATGTACAATTCTTTCTTGCACATATTATCTTCGATGAGGAACATGGTCCATTACTCAAATCATTCAAGGCTGATAATATTGAGATCCCCAAGATAATCCTTCAAGGAGTAACCACAACTCTCTTCACAATGGCCGTTGGAGTAGGAGAACCTACAGGAGAACCTGATACGGCCATTATTCCTATTAATGTAACTGGAATACAGGGTAGAGTACTTATACATTCATTTTCAATTGATGATCCCTCAGTTCGTGGAAAAAATAGAATTGAGAGCTTCATGTTATTTATTCCTCGGTCACATCAGGATAAGTTGTTACAGCACTCTTATGCGTTTACAAATATTCTCCAAAATGCAATTCATGATATTCAGATTAATACTGAAGAAAATGAAAGCAAATTCAACTTAAATGATGTATTTACAAACATAAAGAAAATACTACTTACGAGAATTGACAACATTGTTCAGGATAGAATTAGTGCCATTTGTACAGACAAAGAAACAGTTATTGTTTCAGATGGAACGATTAGAGCCATACATAACATAGTTCTCACACCAGAAATAATCTCTCTCGTGGACAAAATACCATATCTTTTGAAGAATTATGGTGAGGAACTTAAAAAGTATGGAACATTCTTTGATGCACTTCCTATCGAAATTCATGGGAAAACCCAAAGTAAGCAACAATTTTACTTGATTGCCATTGAAAACAATTTTATTTTAGCGTTCAGTTCAGGAAAAGGACGGCTTGGAAGTTTGTTTCGAAGCTTTCGTGAAATATTGTGGGATCTAGATATTCAAGGTTCCCCCAGAACGACCTTACACATGTCAACATTTGTCACTCATTATGAGGATAAATCAGGTGATATCGAGAACAATCTGTTCCTCAACCTAAGCTATGATATTTTAAGAAATTTTTCGCCAATTATATCAAATGCTTCATTATTGAGGTGTGCCTGTGATTTGTCGAAGATTGAATCGTTACGACTGAGTGACATCAATGCAGGCAAAAAACACGCCTTTGTCTGTACGATATTTTCGGTTATACATGAGATATGTGAACGCTTGTTTCGTACCTCTCTTATCGAACTAGTACTTTCTCAACATGGATTCAATTCGATTGTATTAAAATGGGCGGTAAGTAGTTCAAATGAAACAGCATTATTTATGGTAGGTGACTCAATCCGTGGTGTTGGGTTATTGAAGCTTGTTGGGGATCAAATATTGGAACACAAAATAGAATCTGGCCCACCAAATAATGAATTACGGTTGAAACCTGTGAGTGAATAGTCATGGAACTTACAGCCGACTTGCATGCTCATTCTGTATTTGCAGGTGGAACTCAAGCGTTAAAATTAACTCCCGAAAAGTATTCAGAAAATAAGAAAAAGGCTGTTAATCATTTAATTAAAACTAATGAAACCATGCCTTTGAAAGGAATCGATTTAATAGGAACAGGAGATTGTCAATTCACCATTTGGACCGAGATTCTAAAAGAAGTTGTTATCGAAGATTCACCTGGGATTTTTTATCTTGAAGGGAATTTTAATACACGTTTCATTCTTCAAACTGAAATAATATTCACTCTACCTGTTCAAAAACATTCAAAAATAGTTCATATTGTGTTTTTATTCCCAAATTTTACTACTGTTGACTCATTCAGGGATTTATTAAACAGGTGGGGTGTTAAACACGAAAAAATGGCCAGACCTTATGTTAAGTGCGAATCAAAAGTTCAGGTCTCTCACAGGATTTTTCAGATTCTCGAAATTGACCCGTTAATTGAATTTATTCCAGCCCATATAATGACCCCACAAGGTGTTTTTGGCTCAAATATAAAATTGACACGCCTTTCTGATTTTTTTGGTACTGCTTCTAGTCGAATAAAGATAGTGGAAACTGGACTGTCTGCTGATCCTCAATTTTTAGGACTAATTCCAGAACTTGACAATAAAACACTCATATCAAATTCTGATGCTCATTCAAGCGCTTTACATCGTATGGGACGAGAATTTACTGTACTAAACGTTTCAAAAATAACTTATTCACAAATAATTAAATGTTTACGGAATAATAAAGTAGATTATACCGTTGAATTTCCTCCAGAAGAAGGGAGATTCTTTTTAACAGGCCATCGAAGTGGAAGAAAGAAGCCCGGACTTCATGATGACTCTCAATATTGTTATTTCTCACCTCAATATGTTCCCAAAAATGATATTTGTCCTATCTGTCATAAATCACTCACAATTGGTGTTTTTCAAAGGTGCATGGAAATCAGTAAAGCACAAGGTGGTCAAAGAAATCTTAATGATATCAATCCTAAACAAAAGTTTATTCGTATGGTACCACTAATAGATATTCTCTCCAAGGCAAGAAACGTAAAAACCAAAACAGCAAAATCGTTAATCAGGGATTATCAACACATTAATTCAATCATTGGTCCAGAAAGCATATTATGGAAAATGACTTTAGATGAAATGGAAGCAAAATTGTCGGGCCAAATTGATGAGACGATTTTAAATGCCCTCAAACACGTAAAGAAAGGAAATTTTACCTTCTATCCATACGGGTATGACGGAAAATACGGGGCCTTGAAATTAGGAGAACGAGGTAATTTTCAAGACATTAAAGTTATTAAGTCATCAACTCCTCTTCAACAAGTATTGTTTTAGTAAATATAATGATTAAAATCACAAGGTCAAAAGAATTCTTATGGATTAACAGGCGACATATTATGGTATCTGTCCCTGCAACTCAAGAGGAATGTTTACGATGTAAAGGAGGGAAGATGTTATGTGGTCTGACATTCTGCCCCATTGTTTTACGATCACAGGCCCTTATTCCTTTGAGAAAGGCTATCCCTAAATTAAAAAATGATTATTATGGCCCTAGCCCCCCTAGCATATTTGTTGGTAGATATGGTTATCCTAAAGTAAGGGTAGGTCCCATGGCTACTCTTGGATCCGATGTGGTTGAAATAGTAGATGAACCTGATCATTGGAAAACAAATATGTCAATGGCAGATATTGTTGGTTTTCGTGCTCAACTTCTACGATTCATAGCCCCCCCGATAGAGGTAAAAAGTGCCTCTAATCCTACACGGATTATTGAAATCACACAAGATCAGGTACAATCTTCAATCCCTGTAGATTTGGAAATAAAATTTGACAAACGTCCGAAAATTGGGATGAGTTTTAGTCGATTTAATCAGCCTATGGGTGCTCATGTCCAAATCTCGTCAGTTCAGATTACTTCCACACCCAAAATTGCTTATAACACTGATAAAATAGTATCCGATACAGATATGTATTCTAATGATGCTATATCACAATTGTATAGAGGAAAACATACTGTAACTCAAATCACTAAACTGTTTTCATCTGGTTTACTTGGGCTGAAAAAAAACCGACGTTTTGTGCCAACACGTTGGAGTATCACCGCGGTTGATGATATTATTGGGAATCAACTCAGAGAACAAATACATGATTTCTCCCAGGTATCTTCTGTCCTTGTTTATCACAATAGCTATCTAGATAATGATTTTTGGATTCTATTTATACCAAAACACGACTGGTTTTTTAATTACCACGAAGCGTGGAAACAGAAAAGCGCCTGGAATCTAGAGGGAAAAAAACCAACTATTTTGACCGATATAGAGGGACCAAAAGGACGAACGTCTTATGCGTCTAATACAGTAGGAGGTTACTATGCAGCAAGGTTAGCAGTACAGGAGAAGCTTATACAAATGCGTCGTAAAGCCGCAGTGCTAGCTTTTCGGGAAGTGGGTGATGGATATGCCATACCCCTAGGAGTATGGCAAGTCCGTGAAAATATGCGCAAAGCGCTCACTAATGAACCAAAGTCCTTTTCCTCACTAGAAACGGCTATCCATTTCATTTCAAAAAGATTATCGATTCCGATGAAGTATTATCAACGAAAAAGTCCGCTATTAAATAGGTCGACATTAGATAAATTTCTTGGGCTTTAACACGAAGAAAAGATATATTTTCGCTTTCCATAATGATAAAATTTAACAATTCATGAACATTATGGAAAACAATGAGTTTTTAGGATCGAATTTGTGACTAGAGCCTCAAGCATTTTATTTTCATTAGAGGAAGTTAAGAATGGTTTATCGTGAAACAATAACATCTGCGATTACTTTCTATTACTTATTTAATGGTATGTTTCGTGAGGGAGAGGAAACCCTAACTTTTGATTTTGCTGATTCGAACCTTGTTGAAGTGGAAGAATCCTTAGAGAAGGAATTTCAAGGCACTGCAAGAAAATTTGATGTTGATCTTGATAATTTCGATGAGGAAAACAACTACGCGGAGATACTGGTAGGATTTACAGTGTGGCCCTACGAGGATGATGATTCTGAGATCGCTATAATAGTGAATACAATACACGATGAACTGGAAAAAGTCGGATTTATAGAAGACGATAGATACTTCGTTGGTGATGGGCCAGATAATCGTTAATCTTTACAGCCTTCTCCTTTTACCAATATGTGCGTAATTTGTTATGGGACTAATATTAACTCCATAACTGTTGAAAATCATGAATTTGTGAGCCGTAAATTCTCCGAAAAGTCTGATGGACGGATTGAGGTGGAATCAAACCCGCTTCGGTAATGTAAGCAGAAATATTACGTCTATCTATGGTTTCAAATGCGGGGTTAAGAACCTTAACTCCCTCAGGACACTCTTCATCCCATATTTCAAGAGGTGAGCGCATTTCAATCTCACTTAAGCGGCCAATACTTGTAGCTTGATCATACTTAAGAAGAGAGGTGCAAATATAAAGAGGGATGTGTTCTTCTTCTGATGCTAGCGCACATAAACGGGAACCAATTTTATTAAGAGCAACACCTTCAACCGTAATTGCATCTGCACCTAAAAATATCATATGAGGATTGAAAGAATTCATAGCCCACCGCATTGCAGAATCTACAACATGGGTTACCCGAATATTCTGTTTAGCAAGAATTCTGGCTGTTTTTCGACCTTGGAAAAGGGGTCTCGTCTCCGTATTAATTACATCGAAATCTTTTCCTTGCTTTGCAGCTTCTAAGAATATACCAACACTAATTGATGAATGGCAATGTGTGAAGACCCTGGATCCATCTCTAATTCGTTCAGCACCAATTTTAAAAATACGCTTTTTGGCGTCGTCAATCAGTTTTACATATGCCTGACCTAGTTCTGAGGCAACCTCTTTTCCTTCACGTCTTATTCCAGTCATAACGTATCGAAGACCATTTCTTAGCGCAGGCTCAGTTACTCTAACAAAGCTTATTTCTTCAACTAGTGGTTCAAGATGAGCTAATAAATCATCATCTTTTACAGGGACAGTTTCAGCGTGTTTAGCGAATGCTTTCACTCCATAAATTGCTACATTTGTTGCTCCTTGGATTTTAAGCGTTTTAATATCATCCATAGTTCGGCGTAGCTGTTTATATTCTGGTGTTTCGGGAACGCGGGTTGTCATTAGTAATCCATCTCAATTATACTGAATTTTTTAAAAGGTATTCTTTTAAAAATCTAATTATGCGTAGATATTGAAGATATTGGTGGTTGTTCCACAGCCTTTAGTAAGTAGAAGGTTATCAGTAATTATATAATATCAACAAAGTCGAAAAGCACTTACAAAACACTTAGTTTTTTTACCTTGAGTTACCTAAAATATTCAACGTTTGTGAAGAAACGATGTCGAGCATTCTCAGAAGAATATTCAAAGGAAAAGACCAACAACAGCATCAAATTGTCATTATTGGTCTTGACAGTGCGGGTAAAACTACCATTGTAAATCGACTGTTACGTTCCGAGTTTATACCTACAACCAGGACATTGGGTGTTAACTATCGAACCGTAAAATATCGTCAAATTATGTTTAGTTTAATAGATCTTGGGGGACAGGAAATCTATCGCAATTTACTTTGGCAACCATCACTTGAAAAAGCAGATGCGATTGTATTTGTGCTAGATAGTGCAGATCTTCGAATTACTGAAGCTTCGGCAGCCTTTTGGGAATCCATGAAACAAAATGAACAAGCTCCAGTCTTATTCATAGCAAACAAGATTGATCTTCCTGGTGCCCGTGCTTTTGATACTATCGTACAAGATTTAGATTTAACACTCGCCACCCGTTCGTCTCGACCAGTTGGGCTTTTCAGAATATCTGCAAAGACGGGTGAGAATTTTTACGATGCATTTGATTGGTTAGCTGATGTTGTAGTAGGGTCTGAATCAGTGTTTAAATGTAAATTAAGAGTTGTTATTCTAATTGATTTAGATTCACATAAAATCTGGACTACTAAGTATACTTCCCTTGGGAACGAAATCCTTAACGAATTCAACAAGAGCATTTCAGAAACTATGCATGATCTTCTAAAAGAACCTGCAGGAATGGAAGTAATAATTGCTTCCGATTTGCAATTAGTAGTAGTGAAAAATCATCCGTTGGTTGTTGGGTTAATAATAGGTTATTCAGATTCTGTTGTCCGATCTAAATTAATAGCAGAACGCCTTATGAATACCGCAAGTGCATCTATAGAAATTGGTGAGTTCAGTTCGCAAGTTTTAACTAAACTCATTAAGCGTCAATGGCCTTTAGATATTTATAAGCCCAAATCACAAGATTAATAGATTTTGGACCAAAATTAAGGAGTAAAAGGAAAGTTAAAGATATCCTCTTATGTCTAAGATATCCTTACGAGCAATTTCTGACTTACCCAATAATTTTTTCTCAAGTTCCTCAAATTCCTTGACGATTTGATCATTTGCACTTGGATGAATTACGTTCTTTGCGGCATTAAAATGCCTCAAAGAGATTTCCTTAATTTCCAAATCTTCACGTAGTGCAATCATGACAGCTTCACGGCAAATAGCAGCAATATCGGCCCCAACATATCCTTCAAGATCCGAAGCAAAAGTATCTAGATCAACATCTTTTCCTATTATCATCCCCTTTGTATGAATGCCGAAAATTTTGATTCGACTTTCCACATCGGGTGGAGGAACAAGTAATAAACGATCAAATCTCCCTGGACGTAGTAGTGCAGGATCAATCATATCTGGTCGATTACTGGCTGCTAAGACTACTACATCTTGTAGACTTTCTAACCCATCAAGAAGGGATAGAATTTGATTGACTACACTTTCCATAACAGAGCTTCCTCCACTAAAAGCTCCTCGTCGGGGAGCAATTGCATCAAGCTCATCTAAGAAAATAATCGAGGGAGAAGCTTGTTTGGCTTTACGGAAAATTTCACGAACAGCTTTTTCACTTTCTCCTACCCATTTAGAAAGTAATTCAGGACCACGTATCGCAATAAAATTAGCTTGACTCTCTGTTGCCACAGCTTTAGCTAGTAAGGTTTTTCCAGTTCCAGGGGGGCCATAAAGAAGTATACCATGAGGAGGGTTAACCCCATGTTTGTCAAAAATATCAGGATGATTGATAGGCCATTCTACTGATTCTATCAATTGTTGTTTGACAGCTCCTAATCCTCCTACATCTTCCCAGCGAGTGTTCGGAATTTCAAGCATTACTTCTCTCATTGCGGAAGGTTCTGTTATCTTTAATGCCTCATCAAAATTTTCTTTGGAAACAACGAGTATAGAGAGAATTTCTGGTGTTAACGGTTTATCGAAATTAATTTGTGGTAATATTTTCCTGAGGGTATGCATAGCAGCCTCTTTTGTAAGGGCAGAGATATCTGCGCCAACAAATCCATGTGTTTTTGCAGCATACTCCTTTAAATCCACATCCTGAGCGATTGGCATTCCACGTGTATGGACAAGCAGAACTTCATATCTACCATTGCGATCTGGCACCCCAATTTCAATTTCTCTATCAAATCTCCCTGGACGTCTTAACGCAGGATCCAATGCATTCGGTCGATTTGTGGCTCCGATTACAATAACTTTCCCCCTACTTTTCAAACCGTCCATGAGAGCAAGCAATTGAGCAACTACTCGTCTCTCTACCTCCCCCGTAACTTCTTCACGTTTAACAGCAATAGAATCAAGTTCATCTATGAAAATAATACTTGGTGCATCTTTTTCTGCTTGTTGAAAAATTTCCCTGATTCGTTGTTCGCTCTCTCCGTAAAATTTGGACATAATTTCAGGTCCAGCAATAGATACAAAATTAACCCCTGATTCGTTTGCCACAGCTTTTGCTAACAATGTTTTTCCAGTACCAGGTGGTCCATGTAATAAAACACCTTTGGGAGGTTCTATGCCTAATCTCTGGAAAAGTTCTGGATGCTTCATAGGCAGCTCAATCAGTTCTCTAACTCGTTTGATTTCCTCTGAAAGTCCTCCAATATCCTCATAAGTTACTCTGGGTAGCATGCGAAGGTCTTTAGGCGCTTCTTCTATGATCCTTACTTCTGTGCTTTCTCCAATAATTATTATTCCTTCAGGATCCGTGGAAGCTACGACTACCTTAATTTCACCTAAACTAACAGGACTACTAGTAGTATTAAAGAAACGTGATATGAAATCATCCATACCAACCCCAGTAGATGCACCTGAGGGTGGGATTTTACGGATTTGTCCAGTTATTACAAGAAGGTCCCCACGCGAAATTGGACGGTTTTGAAGTCGTTCACGAATTATTTCGGATCGTACTAACAATCGAATCCGCTCCTCTGCTGGTGCTATTGTGATTTTCTTTGCAACACGTTTTTTAATTGGTTTAACAGTGATGGTTTCACCTAAACTGGTTCCCACATTCCCTCGAATCAATCCATCCAATCTAATGATTTTTTTTCCACGATCTTCACGCCTTCCTGGGATTACTAATGCACCCGTTTTACGTGCTCCAGCTCTCTCACTGGAAAGTTCAACGATATCACCAGTTTCTAAACCAAAATCACGCATGATTGCATAGTCTACACGTACTAATCCGCGTCCAACATCACTTTGATTGGCTTCAGCTACTTTCAATGTTAGAGTTTTACTATTATTATTCGACATTTAATATCCACATGCCTGAAAGGACAGTTTTCTGAAAGAAGTGAGGTCCAAGATCACTTAAAAATTTAAATATACTTACACATTAAAAATTGTCAGTTATATGATGATTCGCAAAAAAAAAAAAGCTCGGTTAGATTCGGTAATCAGATCTCCTCTATTTCTCCTCCTGAGATTAACTCAGAAAGATAATCACGCGCTTTAAATACTAATGATTTAGCTTCTTTTTGAGTTTTTCCTTTACTTGAAATAATAAGATGAATATTTTCTTCTTCCTGATAAGATTTTGGTAAAGATTTTATCCATACATCATATTTTTCTCTTATTTTTAATAAAAAGGGAGCTAGTATGGATTCATCTGTGAAAGAGGTAAAGAATTCGGTTTCAAAGTAAAAGGATTCTTCAAGTGCACTAATCATTTTTAATTCAGGGATAAGGATTGAGAACATAGCCTTCATTTCTTTAGGAACTCCAGGTAAACAGTAAAGCATTGTATTGTTGATAGAATCTTTATAAATGATTCCTGGAGCTGCTCCAACAGGATTATAGATGGTATTAGTTCCTTCAGGTAGGTAAGCCATTTTTTTTCTAGCTGATGTTATCTTTGCCGACTCAACTAATCCTTGTTCATATAGTTCTTTATAACGCTGAGTAACAAGGGCTAATGCCTCAGAGTTTAATATAGAAGGAACATTTAAAGTCTCAGCCAAGAAACTCGCGGTTGAGTCATCCCAAGTTGGACCTAAACCACCTGTAATTAATATAACTCTGTAGATACCCTCAGATAATGATTTTTTAATTTCTGAGGAGACGATTTCCTTTGAATCAGGAATTGTAATAATTTTTAAGACAGAAAACCCCATTTGGGTCATTTCTTTCGCAAGATAATTTGCATTTGTATTAACTGTCTGTCCAGAAAGTAGTTCATTCCCTATTGAAACTAAAAGTGCATTGGCCGTGCTTATGTTCAGTCTGCTTCACCTGCTTTCTTTTTCCGTCTTTTCCTCGAATTGGCCAGTTCTAAAAAAAATTTGGTGTTATATCAGAAATCATAATGGAAATAATAAAAACAGTATTATCAGTTTATTCATGTTTTCATTCAGTCCATTCTAATTAGGCATTCTGTTCTTTTTGAATGGAAAGTTATATTTTGACAATATTATTTCATTATTTAAGAACATCCTAGTATAGAAATTATCAAAGAAGACTAGGTTCTAAATTTCTGGAATGTTGAATATCATGTCTTTGGAAACGACGGAAGATTCTCTTGTATCTAAAATAGATCTTCATGAATTAGGTGTTGTGGCAACAGAATTACGATCAATCGACCCCACCGTACAGGTAATTTCTTCTTTAAATGAATCCCAAAAATTAATTACACAGATTCAAAAACTAGAGAAAGATTTAACAACTGCAGGCTTTTTTAAGAGGAGGGGATTGAGGAAATCCCTTTCTCAGAAGAAAAACCGGTACAATAAAACTACAGAGAACCTTTTGAATACAGTTCTTGCAGGATTTAGACGAATTTACTTTGATCTCGCAAAAAATATCAAAGAAATTGCCAAATTTGTTCCCCAAGAGACTGAGAACATTAAGAGCATTCAAATCCCTAGTTTAGAAACTGCACTTGTCCTGAAATTTAGCAATTCAGTAGTTACAATATATAATAAGGTAGCCGAAGTATTGAAAGGGAAAAATATTTCCATTTTTCTTTTCAATCGCGAAATTATTGAGTTATATGGTAAATTTGTTAACTTCGATGAGGAGAAAATTCGTATCTCTAGCCAGACTTCAAAGGCAAGTATTCATGTAATGACAATTTCAGACCTATTGGAACTTTACAGTAACTTAGAAGCAGAAAATGCTTATTTGAAACAGAGAAGAAAGGGAACAGAAGGAAAAATCCAAGCCGAAATTGTTCGTATGGCATCAACTCTGCATCAACATCTTGGAACGATTTCTTCGATCGGTATACAGATTTCAAGCAATATAGAAACGCTTAAACTACATATAGAGGAAATTCAAAGTGATGCAGATTCAAGTACCTCAGTAGAAAAGCTGATCGAATTAGAAAAGAGGCTAAGCGTTCTGAAAAATGAATTCATCAATTCTTTAAGAACTTATGAGATTTCATTGAAGACAGAAACCGAAGATCAAATTGGGAGAATTATTCAACTAATTGGGGACGACGAAATCGATTCTTCCATGGTTTCGGTACCAAATATTGATGTATCTGCGGCTGAAATACCTGTTATTATACAAGATATTGAAAGAATTCGTTCATGGCATTCAAAGTTAATTATTGCATTGAAAAAATTGGTTAGCACGGCTGAACTGATTAATGCTGCGAAAACGCTACAAGTTATGAAATTTCCAATCCCTGAAGATTTTATAAATGACGTTCGAAGCATTGAAAAAGAAACTGAGAAGACAAACGAACTTCAAATGTGGGTAGAATTAGTGAAACGTTACTACGACTTCAGATTTGCACTTGCAGCTGAATGCCAAAATTATTTCTTCAGGATGCTTGAAAATCCCCATATTCAGGAGGCTATTAGTTTAACTGACGGGCCTCCGATTCCCACTGTGAAAGATTTTGAAGTACTTTCTCCTGGAGAATTAGTAACAAAAGCCAGAGAAATTAAGGATTGGGAAGCACGATTAGTTGCTTATTTCTCGAAACCAGCGCAACAAAATTTACGTCAAAATCTAATAAGTCTTTATGACACTCGTGAAAGCTTGAAGGCTGTATTACCTGATGATTTGAAAGAGGAAATAGAACATCTGCGGGAGTATGTAAGTGAAGACGAAAAAGAAGTTCGTGATCTTGTAAAAGAAATAGACAAATTGAATCAATTATCCGCCAAGATACGACGTGAGATCTGGCTTGCAATTGATCGCGAAATTCATCCAATCAGCAACCAAATCACTACTTTGGAGACTATCCCGCCAAAACTAAAATCTCATGTCCCTAAATTAGAATTAGAAGATCTTAAATCGATTAGAGAAGAAATAGAGATTTCCACTCAAGATAAAATCAAGAATCTATTAGATGAGTTTGAGAAGATTTCGATTTGGAAATATAAAGTCTCTACACGTATTCGGGAAAATATCAAAGGTATTTCTTTTCCGTTAATTCCTATCGAAACACGGTTTGATCTTAGAGAGAAACGAAATGAAATAGTAAAATTAATCGACAGTCATGCTGAGATAGGGAATATTGAAGCCATCGTTCGTGAATATGTTACGTTTTTAGGCTCCATTGAAGAAATGAAAACAGAAATTTTGGTGGAATTAAAAAAACAACTTGATGGACTGGAAGCTGTGGATAAAAGACTTTTCAGATTAATGAAATCTGGAACGAGTAGCGTTAGTTACACAACAGATAGTGATTTCGAGAATTTGGACTATTCAGAAGCATTAACGGAATATTGGCAATTATTAACATACATTGACAGAAAGATTTCTACTTTGACTGAATTAATGAATCGAGAAATAACATCGCATATACAAGATTATTCCAAACTCCCCCCTCAATATTCTGCATTTTTCGAAGAACCACTTGGGCTGATGAAGAAAAAATTAGAGGAAATAAAAACGCACAAGGATATCGTACGTTTAGTTGATAGCTATGAAAGTTACAGTCTCGAAAGCATGCAATTAGCAAAGGATTCTCTTACAAAATTACACCAGAATCTCTATAATTGGTTAAGAGTCAGTCTTCCTCGAATTCATGAAATCTCTCCACTCAGTGATAGTGTTTTTGCAGCAGAACAAAAAATCTACAATTTTGAACCAGAAGAAGTTTCTCACGAGAGGTTAGCTCATAATCTGAGGGAATTGATATATTTCTATGATACAGAAATTGTTGCGGTTTTATTATCCCATGGAGTCTCAGAATCACGAAAAGTCCTGAAAAATGTTAATGACCTCAAGGAAGTAGGTATCAATATAATTGAGTTTGTTGGAGGATATATTGAAGTTTTTTCACAAGTCATAGTTAAACATCAGGAAGATGTCCATCTGAGAGAAATTACTGAGGTTTTTGTGGAAATAGATAAGTTACAAAATGATAATAATGCCTGTAATGCAATTCGTACAACTGGAGAGCGATATATTGCAGAGATCCAAGACACAATTGAGTATTTATTCGCTTCTTTTCAGATTGATATACGTACAGATGACCGAATTGACTTTGCATATTTAAGTGATTTCCAACGAATTGCTACCACTAATCATGTCCATCATTTGACTCAGGCAATTATTAGACTAAGTCAAATAAGGGCCGTTGTAGTTGAAATAATGAAAGTATTCGAAAAAGATCTAAATTCGAATTTACAGACCAAATTAGGGACTTTAGACTATTATTCAAACATTCAAGAGGTTTTCAAAAAGTATTCCGATGAAGCATCGGAGAAAATATTTCCTTTGTCAAAATTAGTTGAAGATCGAGCAGACGTAATGAATTCACATGATTTACGATTTATATTAGATCTTTTCCCAAGAATTGAAAGCCAGCGGGAGGAGTGGGAAAAGGTGTCTATTCAATTAAATCGATGGCATAGTGCTTTTCGAATGTTTCGTGCTCGTTACTTACCCACAGATAACACTGAAGAGAATAAAAGACAATTTAAAGAGATATCCAAGAAGATTATGGAGACTTATCCCCATAACAAAGTCATTGGAGCGTATTTATCATTAGTGATGAAATTATTTATTGAAATTAAATCTGGCATGGTGCTAAAATAATAGGTGGATCAGATATGACGATGGAAGAAACAGAAAGTGAAATTTTTGCTATAGGAATCGGAGAATGCGGAAGTAATTTAGTAGGTAGCTACTTAGCTAAATCCAAGAAAGGAGAACTTCCACAACGTATACGTGAATATTTAGTGATGAATACAGATAGAGGAGATTTATTAAAAGCACGAAAAAAGTACTCTATTTCATCAAAGCGTACTTTGCTTTATTCAGATGCAGAAATTGGGGTGGGTGGAAAATTCTCTGCTGGGTATGAATCAGTGATTAATTCGGAAGATATTATTTTAAATCAATTGCAGGCATTGGGCTATGAAGGAATCAGTGGTTTTTGCATTTTCACAAGTTTTGGAGGAGGAACAGGTTGTGGAGGCACTCCCGCCTTAATTCGCCTGTTGCGAAAAAGGTTTGCAGAGCAAGAGAAGCGAAAAATTTTCATTTATGTCTTTGGAGTTTTGCCATTCGTAAACCAATCATCTGAAGCTGTGAACAGTGTATGGGCTTTATCAAAACTTCTTCGATTACAATTAGAGGAAGGAAACATGGGTCCTGATCTAATCCTTCTCCTTTCAAATAATACTATGTTGAGTCGCGTGTTAAGTATGCAAAGGGGAGAAGCGGTTGATTTATTAACTCGGGAGAAGGGACTGGATCTCACAGCATTAGATAGTAATGTGACCAGACCGAATGTTTTAGGTCAAACTACAACCCCTCTTCCCGTTCAGATGGAAGAAGCATTTGTTGAACTTATAAATCCGCTAGCTCTTGAATCTATTGCAGAAATGCTCTCACCAGGCGTACCTGAGCTAGGTAAAGAGGTCTTACCCACCACAGATATCGGAGATTTCGCACTCAAACTGGATAGTGTGGTTGTTCCCGCGATGTTTGATGATTTATCCATTTTCCCTGAAGTAGGAGAAGTAGGGCACCAATTAGCCGCAGCAGTTGAGTACACCGCAGCACATTGCAGTTTAACTAATATGGGAACAAACCCCGCTGCTTCCTCAGTATTTTCCGTATTGAGTGGACCTAAAGAAATTGCACGAGTTGAATTTGATCCATTATTGAAAAAAGCTCTTAGTCCTTTTTTGGCTAAAGGTGCAAGTATTTCCCCAACTTATTGTGCCTATGATGATGAGAAAGCACGAGCCTCTCTTTTGTTGTTGTTTGGCCTACCACGAATACCAGAATTATATGATATATTAGAAGAAGCAAAAGCGTTGATACGTTTACACAGTGGTGACTCAGAATTGAAACAACACTGGTTTAAACGCTCAAAAGGTACAACAAAACAAGAATTAGAGGATGCCGTAAGCGATCTCGAAAAATTGTTTGGCTACTATATTACACCTGAACAAAACCAGGCAAAAAAATGATATAGATCATTTGAGTAGATATGTAAAGAGGTAAATTATCACTATGAATTTTAATAAAGATCAACATCCCCCAGAAGGTCATTCTTCAAATCAGAGACCTCTTGAAGTGCTAGAGAACAAATTAGATTTCCTAATCAATTTAAATCTAACCAGTTTGAATTTGATTATTACACTCAGTTCGTATATCAGTAACCGAGAAAATATCCCTGATGGATTGTACAAGGAATTAAGAACAGTTCATTCAGCTTTGCCTAATTTGTTAACGTTAAAAGAAGCAAAACCCGTTTTTATGGATCTTGTAGAAAAGTTAGATCTCAAACTTACTGAAATTATTGGAGTATCTGATACTATCGATCAAACTGAACAATTTGATGATACTTCTACCCTAGTAGGAAAGAATAAAGAAATAATTAAAAATTTCAATAGGTATGAAAGTCTAATTGACAAATGGGGTATAATTGAGTCCATTGACGCACTAATGAATTCTTATGCGAATTTATCAAATCTAGCCTTCCCCACTTTTTATCTCCATGGGTGTAAAGAAATTCAAAGATATGCTCTAACACAAGAAATTTCACACCCTAATTCTCATGAAATCATACAGTTTCCATGTATAAAAATTAAAGATTTGATTTTTAAGCTTCTACGAGAAGCGCCTGCAGCCAGATTATTGCAGAACTTAAAAAAGATGTTCCCATTACAGAGTAAGATAGAATTGGATGCTTCAGAAGAATTAATTATTCAAAACATCATAAAAAAATATATATCCAATACATCAGACTATCTCAATGGAAATCGTACATTACAGGACACAATACGCATCAGTACTTCAGTCCTCCAGCAATATAATCTGGGACCAGGTGATTTAGAATCTAGGATTCCAAATATATCCTTTTCTGTTGTGAAAGACATCCAAAAAGAATTTCAGCTCGCTAGAGGAAATGATTTCAGACAATTTGTGTATTCCGAGACAATTGTCCTAATTCACAGATTAAATAATGCTATTTTGCAGAATGATAGATATATTGTATTACTAAGACGACTTAAATGAAATCTAATACGTTATATACTTATATCTCGTGTTTGTATGGATTTAAATTACTTCGTAGTCCAATAATAAATAGAAAACTTATTGTAGATACACCTTTAGTAAAATTATCACCACCTGTTACCAATCAATATTGGGATAGAAGAGTGAAGTGAGAACTTGGGAATCGAAGAAAGCCTGAAACAAATATTTGACGTAAGTATGCAGATCTTTCAAATGCTTCAGCAGAGTCAGGATGTTTCTCAAATCCGACAAGAACTTGAAACCTCCATTCGTAATTTTTCTGATGTTGCCCTAGCGATTGATTCAAAATTCCAAGAAAGTGCTCGAACCATCATTCGACATGTGCAGGAGTCTTATGAGGGACTTAATCCAGAACTTCTCGCCTCTATCGCTCAACTACCACCTGTCCTTACCACACTGGAGTCAACATTAAATGAACTAGAGACTACTTTCAAATCTACAGAGAGGAAAATTGAAGAAGATCTTAATACTATAAAAGCTGGTTACGTCGATGATGTTGTGGGACGGATGAAGGTATTATCAGAAAATTTAACCACTATGGTTCATAATTCCACTGAAAAAACAAGTAATCAGTATGAAGTGAGTATTAATAGCTTCGTATCTATCTCTGATGACTTAAAAACGATGGAAAGTAATCTAAATTCTTTGATCGAAAATCAGACTGATCAACTAGCAACAGTGGCCGATCTTCGAGATAGGGTGAGCGCGATAATCCAAGTTGAATTAGCATCCTTACGTGATCATATTAACATAAATCTCGAAAACTCAGTAAATGAGCTTAAAACATCAGTCACCGAGCGACTTGTGGTACAAGATGGTAGTATTCAAAAATTATCTCAAGTAGTAGAGAGATTAAATCAGTCCGTTACTCAATTACCTGAAGTCATAAAGAATGAAATTAATTTAGCTGTAGATACTAAGTTGATTTCGGCAATTAAGGGAATGGAGAAGGAGAGTAAGAAAACAACTGCACTAATCTTAAAAGCATTGAAGGATATGAGGGGATCTTAATATACTTGATCACTTACGCGGTGATACTCACTCGTTCAAAGTTATACGCGTCAAATACCCCCTTTCTTGTCAACAATTTCAGTAATTCAAGAATTTCCCCGCTTCGATCAGTTCCAAAGCGTTCAATACAATCTTGAAAGGATATCATACTACTCCGTTCCTCTATATCGTCAATAAGCCCATCTAACTCTTCTACAGCAATAATTTTCATTTTTTGCTGAACCTCTGGATAGTCACGGTAGAAATTGTAGGTCTTTATTCCTCTTGGCGTCAGTTCGAATAGGAGGGATCTTGGATACTTTAAATATTCATTTAAACTAGCGTATTGCTGTTTGTAAATACGAGACATTTTGTCACGGAAGAAACGGGTATTAATAAGCGTTTCTAACCCTGTGAAAGCGTTTTTTCTAAAGATAGGATCCTTTAATTCTTCAGAATATTTTTCTTCGACTTCTTTTATAATTTTCAGAAGTTGTCCACGTAAGATGTATTCTTCTCGTTCTGCATTATCCTTATCAAGGACAACAAAACAGATAGCATTCACTTTAACCCCCTGTTCAAGAATCATTCGTGTCCCCTCTGTGTCTTTCCCTTCGATATCGGTGTTTTTCCCGCTAACATCCCTAAAACCCACCGTCTGTAAAACATTTTCTGACATAACTTCCTTCCCGAATGTTTGTAATGCCAATATTAAACTACTAACCATATCTTGATCTTGATCTGTTGACTCAAAGGATTGATTATAAATGTTAAACCCATCATCAGTAATGAAATAGACCGCTTTGAGACGAACCATTGATTTTCTTGGCTCCTTCAGTTTAGTAAGATTGAACTTCAAGGGAAAGGAGATACGTAAGTATATTAAATCTCCTCCCTTAAATCTTTTTGATAATGAGTAACCAAGAAGGAATAGATACTAGAACCCATTCAGCTTATATTTTAGCTGCAGGAAGGGGGACTCGTATGTATCCCTTTTCTCAGTTGATTAGCAAACCGTTACTTCCAATTGTTAACATTCCCATAATTCTTCATTCAATTAAAAGGTTGCTATTGGCTGGAATCAACAAAATTTCAGTTGTTATTAAGCCAGAAGAACAACGAATTCAAGAAATACTTAACACGGTCTATCCTGATCTCAAATTTCGTTTTATTATCCAAAAAGAACCCTTAGGAACTGGACATGCAGTACTTCAAATAGAGAAGTATGTAGAGCATGATAATTTCATTGTGCTTGCTGGTGATTCATTATTTTCAGCAGATTATTTAGAGAAGTTATCAAAAACTCATCTAAATGAAAGTAATATTATCACACTTTCACTAGAGGAGATGAATTATGAACAGATGCGTAAAAGTTCCACAGTTGATTATAGTAATGGACGTGTGTGGAATATTCGTGAGAAACCTCTGACAAGGGCCGAAGTATTGAGTAACTTAAACTCAGCAGCTCTTTATATCTTTACACCTGCTATATTTGATGCATTAAAGGAAACTGACAAATCAATTCGAAATGAGTACGAATTAGCTCCCGCAATCATGAAACTAATTAATCTGGGCAAAAGAGTTGGAGGAAAGATTGCATCACAAGTTTATCACATCAGTAATGCCTATGATTTATGGAACACTAATCTCGAATTTTTAACAAGTGTTGAATTAGAAGATTCCAATGGTAATCTCATTGGGAAGGAGGTAGAAAACCCAACGCCTAATAAAGTAACAAATTCAGTAATTGGAGACTTTTGTTCAATACTTGATGGAGTAAAAGTACAAAATTCAGTAGTTCTCCCGAATTCATTTGTAAAACACGACATAACGAATTCTTTAGTCCTTTCGGATCACAGCGTGTCTTTTTTGGGTGAATAGTTTCAAAATATGAAAATTATTGCGGAATTATTAACTAGTCTACTTTTTATTAATTCAATGGCCGTTATTATTTGAAGCTTCGACTCATTCCCTTAGACCTATTCGGTGGCTACATGACGACTAGTGTGAGTAAACTTTCCCGTTTATCACGAGAAAAGACAACAGGCAATATCATTCTTTTCTTGGCCACAATTTCAGGGCTTATTTTTCTTTTCATGTTCTTTAATACGGGTATGAGTACATTCAATAACCAATTGATAATAGTAATAATAATAATTCTTAGTGTTATATTTGGCCATATAATAAACCAATCTCTTCGCCAACCTTTTTTCACAGAAGTGTCACGTTATCTTGGGGAACTCAACGACAGAAGGTTAGATATTCAACAAATTTTTGTTTCAGTTGATATGATTGAACCCCTTCAGTTACTTGTGAACGTTGATAAAGTGTTACGTCAGGTACAGGGATATAATGAAACGATTTCTGATTTCCTAGAGCAATCTAAACGTGAAACGTATTTATCTGCACATCCCTTTCAATCCTCTGAGGTACAACAACTCCTACAAGTTGTAATCGACTCTGCGGAGGATGTCCTGCTTGAAATTGATAAAAAACACCAAAATCTTATATTATTAGCCAAAACAAGAAACTTTTTGTTCTCCAGCATTAATCAGCGAATAAATCGTCCTCAAAATGAAGTTGAACTGGGATACTTATTCTATTGTATTCAAAAAGACCTTCCTGAATTAATGGTTGACTCATCCCTTGTACAACGGGTTATAAAACATGCTCTTGACAATGGGGAATTACATGGAACACTGAAACGAGATGATACAGGGGAAAATATAATTATCGTGGGGGATGTTCAAGTTCATCATGATTCAGATACATATTCGTGGGGGAGCATTACTGAAACCCAAGATTATTGTGTAATATGTCGGCAGTCTGTTGGTTCACGTGAACAAAAAGTGATATGTCCCGAATGTAGAAATGTCTTTCATCGAACACATTTGTTAGAATGGTTAAAAGTATTCAATCAGTGTCCAATGTGTCAGCAAAGAATTAAAATCAACTCTAGTCAACCCTAGTTATATCTCCTACAATTAATTAGAGAAGCGAAAAAGCCTCAAAGGAAAATAATTTCAAAAGATTTTTATTTTTACTTCTCTTGATTATTTTTGTAAATGTATTATTAGAAGCATTGATACAAATTGGAATATATATAAAACCATTAAGCATAGTCTTAGAAGTAACTACTTTGGGGCATTCTTTCTCATGGATAACAACGTGTACTTTGAAACAGGAGGTTTAGATGAGTTAGATACCCAGATCAAGCTATTTGAATTAGGTGTTGAATCTTTCAGTCCTTATGCTAGCACAGGAAAAGTGGATATGATTGTCCGCTCTGATAAAAATCAACATGTAAGGTATGCGGATATTAAAGTATGTACAGGGAGAAGAGAGAAACAGAAAATTGTGTGGAAGTTAGAAATTTCTTTTTTTATGAACAATGAGAGCTTCTTAATATTGAGTTTCCGTCTACCTACTGAAGATGAAACCTTAGAAAAGCATCATTTCATCATTCGCTCTGATCAATTTCTTGAAATATTGAAAAAAGAGAAAATTATGTCCAAAGAAAATTACTGGGTTCTTAGTCTTCCATATTCAGAACTCCAGCAGTTAGATAAAAAGAAACAAAAGAATCTAAAATCTAAATTGGTTAAGGCCTTACGCCCGTATTTTGACAAATGGGCAACAATTGCCAATTGGGCACATAAGGTTGAGGAATAACCTTTTATTAAACGTAAAGGCCTTTACTGGGTCCTAGTGTTTCTTGTTGAGAAATTTGACGATTCTTGTCCGAGAGTTCCATTAAAGATTTCTGTATCTTTTCTGCATCCCCTAAGAGTTTTGTAACATCAATATTAAGACCTTTAATCTTGCTTAATGCTTCAATAAGCCGTGCTGCTCCACCAGGATCAGGATAAGGAGTTGAGATTGGTGTTAAAAGAGAAATTCCTTCAATAGGACTCAGTAAAGCCTCATTCATAATTGCTCCTGATAAACCAGAAATAAAACCAGTATGTGGTTTTGGGAAATTATGACTTTTTAGCTCTTCATTCTCTTGATAGACTTGAGGTTCACAAACCAGATAGACCTCGTCTGATTTATTCTCACGAGGATCAGCTACAAATCCATCTAAACAAATAACCTGTTTGGTACCATTACTCCTCGCCCATTGCATCATTGCTCGTGCTAGATAGTAATATGCTTGGGGAGGACAGGGAGATTCACCTATGAGAATTCCAATTTTCTTGTCTTTACGACCATATATTCGGTAAGGATATGCCAGTACTCCATCAATGAACACAGATACTGGAGGTATCAATGGAGAACGTATAGAACCGATCCACTCTAAATCCAGTTCACTAATGATGTGTTTAGCTGCAATATTGCCTACCAAACCGTGACCAGGAAAACCAACAACAATCCATTCGGGGGAGATATCACGGGTGCATTCACAAATGGTTTGATCCGCATCTGTTCGAATAACTAATTCTGATGATTGATCGTGCATTATTAAACCTCTTTTTATGTTCTTTATTTCTAGCTTCAATAAGATTTAGCTGTTCCATCAAATTTGGAAGTATTTATTCATTTTCAGCATTCGATTCTTAAAAGAGCTTCTGTGATAAGTATTATGATTGGTTTCCCTGCTAACTTATCCTTCGACACTAGAGAACAGCGAGCGAAGATTTGTGCGTACAAACATAAAAGATATAGATTTTTTATAAACTACTATAAATATGCTTTATTCATCATTTAAACGAAGATCTCTTACTAAAACGGCCGTTTTTGTTCTCTTACTAACTTTTTGGGTAAATACTGCAGAATCAGCCAATGCAGCCGTAACTGCTGACTGGGGAGACGTAGTTGATGTCCATTACTTTCGCTTTGAAACCTCTGATTACTCGGGAGATCCTGCAGAAGATAATACATTTTATCATGTATATCTTGGTACTGAATCCACCGTACCTGCTAATATATTAGCCTTATATCCTGATGCTGAAGCAGGTTATGTTTTAACCTTTAAGGAAGGAATCGTTGGTGCAACTGTGAATGTGGAAAAAGAATTTACTGCTGTAAATGCGTATGGCGATGGTAAAGATCTTTATTTTCGTGTGACAGTTCTGGAAATTTGGTATGATGCCTCTGGTGGTGAATCTACCACCGATGTTACAACTACTACCACCACCACTACCGCTAATAACCCTTTCGATGATATTGGTAATATT